>AP018322.1 GCA_003990705.1 Nostoc sp. HK-01 | reverse complement strand
AGAGCATTTCAACTGACTAACTATGCTATATTACTACAGCAAATTTCTAGCCGCGATTTGCGTCAGGCTAACTATGATTCTACAGCAAAAAGATATAGTTTTAATCCGACTTATCAAGCCCCTAATCCTCTAAAAACTAATAGTAATCGTGGCAAATGGCGGGCTTTTCAAATAGCCTTTTTACTGATGTCTATACAGTCAACATCTGAGGGAGAAATTCCAGAACGTAGCACTGTTGAATTAATTTGGTTTCCCACTGGTGGCGGTAAAACTGAGGCATATTTGGCCTTGTCAGCTTTTTCTTTATTCATGCGCCGCCTCAAGAATCCAGCGGATGTAGGCGTTAATGTCTTAATGCGATATACTCTGAGATTGTTAACTGCACAACAGTTTCAACGAGCTTCTGCGCTGATTTGCTCGATGGAATATCTACGCCGTCAAAATCAGACAGAACTGGGAAAAGAACCATTTTCTATTGGTATTTGGGTAGGTGGAGAAACTACTCCAAATAATCGAACAGATGCAGTATCTAAGTTGACTAAACTTCAAAAGGATTCATCGGCAGAAAATCCTTTTATTATCAGTCAATGTCCTTGGTGTAGTGCCCAGATGGGGCGTTATCCAGGAAAAGATATGCCAAAAGGCTCGAATATTCTCGGTTATCAGCAAAGCCGTGGAACTGTCGTTTTCAAATGTTCTGACAATGCTTGTGAATTCCATACTGGATTACCAATTTATGTGATTGACGAGGATATTTATGAAAAGCGACCTTCTTTAATTATTGGCACGGTAGATAAATTTGCTGGATTGGCTTGGGGTTATGCACAAAAAGCACGAGCCTTATTTGGAATTGGTACAGATGGTGAGAGAGAAAATTCGCCACCAGGTTTAATCATTCAAGATGAATTACACTTGATTTCTGGTCCCCTTGGTTCAGTTGTCGGATTGTATGAAACTGTTATAGAAGAACTTTGTACTGACAGACGTAATGGACAAGAAATTAAACCAAAAATTGTCTGTTCTACAGCAACTATACGCCGCTATGCTGACCAAGTAAAAGCACTTTATGGGCGTGTAGATGCCGATGGGCGTGTGAATGTCGTGCTATTTCCACCACCAGGAATTGATGCTGAGGATTCTTTTTTCTCACGTTATGCTCGTAATGCAGATGGAACATTGCAACGAGGTAGAGTTTATGTAGGTGTTCATGCGCCTAGTTTAAGGTCTTTACCAACTGCTATGGAGCGTGTGTTTGCTTCTATATTGCAAGCCCCTGTTTTACTGACAGATAAAGAACGAGATCCTTGGTGGACTTTACTATTATTTTTTAACAGTATCAGGGAATTAGGAACGAGTTTATCACTTTTGCAATCAGATATTCCCGATTATTTAAAAGTAATTAAAAATCGATTAGGTTTAGAGTGGAAAAATATGCGTCGCCTGTGGCATATTTTGGAATTAACTGGAAGAATACGCAGTGATAAAGTTCCTGAATCTATTAGTAAACTAGAAGTCAGATGCGACAATATCAATAATCAACTACCTATTGATGTCTGTCTAGCTTCTAACATTATCGAAGTAGGAGTTGATATCGACAGACTATCGTTGATGGCCGTAGTTGGTCAGCCCAAGACAACTTCTCAATATATCCAAGTAACTGGTCGTGTTGGTCGCCGGTGGTGGGAGCGTCCAGGTTTAGTAGTTACTTTATATAGTCCCACAAGACCAAGAGATAGATCCCATTTTGAGAAGTTTCGTAGTTATCACCAGCAGCTTTATGCTCAAGTTGAACCAACTAGCATTACTCCATTTTCTCCACCAGTTTTAGATAGAGCGTTACACGCTATTATGGCAACTTATGTGAGGCAAACTGGTGAGCAACAAACAATTCAGAACCCTGAACCTTACCCAAACAATCTGATAGAACAGCTACGAGAAATTTTGATTCCTCGCATTCAATTAATTGACGAAGCTGAGATAGAAAATTTTGAAAAGGTATTTGACAAACGCGCTTCTCAATGGCAGGGTTGGCAACGGACGAATTGGGAAAGAAAGGGCAGAGATACTACTGACATACCTCTATTGAGAGTAGCAGGAGATTATGCCAGTCCAGAATGGCAACGTTATTCTTGGGCTACACCGATGTCAATGAGAAATGTAGATGCAGAATGTCAGGCAGAGATTACTAATCTTTACTTAAACGAAGGAGCAGAAGAAGATGCCTAAAGGTCCAATAAGACGCGCTCAATTGATTGCTCCTTTCGGGGTAGGTGCGATGCTGGTGGTAAGAGATGGTACATCTTTAATTACGGCTGGACTTGATCACTGGTACGAGCGTGAAGATGGTAGCGAAGCTGAGGATAAATCCGAATTTAGAGTAGATGAATGGCGTTTAGCCCAGTCTCTAGGAGTGGATCATTTTCGCTTACCCCCGGAGTTTAGAAAACCCAACAAAGGCGATGGGGTGCTTAATGCTTATTTAACTCTCCCATTTTTACGTTTTCCCCAATGGCATTTTTGTTCTGTTTGCGATCGCCTAAAAAAATCTCCTCTGACTGAACGTAGTAAGGTTAAATGCCCGGAATGTGAAAGCAAGAAAAAAACTAAATACATGGCACAGGTTCCGATCATCGCTATGTGCGATCGCGGCCATATCCAAGATTTTCCCTGGCGAGAATGGGTGCATCGGTCAGTTAAACCGACTTGTGATAGACCACTGCGTCTAGTGGGTACTGGAAGTGCAACCCTTGCCGGTTTGAGCGTCCGGTGTGAGTGTGGTGCCAAACGTTCTCTTGGAGGGATTACTGAAGTTGATGGTGATGAAACAAGACTCAGCAAAAACTTGGTAGATAAGAGTAATAACTTAACAGGTAATAGTGATTCTTTCTTTTATTGTCAATGTAAACGTCCTTGGTTGGGTACAGAAGATAGTGAACCCTGCTCCAACCATCAGCTAAGGGGTGCGCTACTAAGTGCTTCCAACGTTTACTATGCACAAACGCGCAGTGCAATTTATCTGCAAAGGGGTAATGGTGGAGAACTGGTTTCTCTTTTGGAGCAACCACCGCTTTCCAAACTTATTGATCGATTGTTGAGATTGGGTGATGATATCACACCTGAAGTGCTACGAGAGGATCGTCCTCAACTACTGCAAGATTTTTCTAATGAAGATATAAAAATTGCTTTAAAAACTATTTTATCAGCCAAAGATAACGATATTAATACAGATGACATTGAAGGAGACGACCCAGAAACAAGATTTCGTCGGCAAGAATTTAATGTTTTGAGAACTGAGCGTCGAGAAGATAATCTCAAGATACGGACGATACAACTAAGCAATTATCAACCCGATATAGCAAATTATTTTTCTAAAATTATGTTGGTTGATAAGCTGAAAGAGACCAGAGTTTTAACTGGATTTACCCGCATATTACCGGAAACGGATCAACCTTTACAAGAATTACAATCTCTTTTATGGCGTAAGCCACCGCAAAAAGATTCATGGCTACCCGCTTACGTTGTTTATGGTGAAGGCATATTTATTGAATTTAACGAAAGCCGCCTCCGTCAGTGGTTAGAGAAACACGGCAATGAAATTTACTCCAGAATACAGCCCCTAGTAGACCGTTATCAAAAAATACAGGAGCAAAGGCATTTACGTAAACGCTCTATCACACCACGATTTATCCTATTACACACATTTGCTCACTTGCTGATGAATAGGTTGACTTTTGAGTGTGGTTACAGTTCAGCCGCACTGAGAGAAAGGCTCTATGTCTCAGATAACCCTGACGCACCAATGGCTGGAGTGCTTATTTATACTGCTGCTGGTGATTCTGAAGGCACAATGGGAGGACTTGTCAGAATGGGTAAACCTGATAATTTTGAGCCAGTAGTGCGCTCTTTACTGGAGGCTGCTAGTTGGTGTTCTGCTGATCCTGTATGTATGGAAGTTGGCGAAAGCGGGGGACAAGGACCAGATTCATGTAACTTGGCAGCTTGCCACAGCTGCGCTTTAGTGCCTGAAACAGCTTGTGAGGAGTTCAACCGTTTTTTGGATCGAGGTGTAGTTGTTGGTGATATTAAGAACCGAAACATCGGATTTTTTGCTCCGCATTCCTTGAAATGACTTTGGTATTGAGTTGAGGTGCGCGGCTCTTGATTGAGATGGCACGGCTACCCCTGAAGAAATTGTTAGAGCATAATTAACCTAAGTAAAGTCTCTTCTGATACGAGTTAACGCCTGTTGTAAACCTTCAGAGTGAATCCAGCCGACAAAACCGCCATAAATCATTTTGTCATTGCGATCTCCTAAAAAAACATGGTCAACACCAACAGGGTTTTTCCATGTTCTCACTACTGTTCCATCCCTGAGCTTCATGATGGGATTAGAACTCTTAAAATCTCTATGGTATGCGCGAGTCATGCCAGGGACATTCTCTAAAATAGCCATTACCTCTTTTGTGACATTTACTGTGTGAGTTTTTACAGTAGCTTTGAGCCTTTCTTTGAGGTAATGGTCAAACAATAGCAAAAAATCAATTTCTTTGAGAAGCTTTGTATGTGCCTCAGTCTGTCGTCTTTGGCTATAAATACTTGTTAAAAAACCTTCCAGAATTACTTTCGCCAAGGCATCTGTAATTAAACCTGTCAGCTCCAAAACGGCAATTCCACCTAGCATCCCCGTAGGGCCACCCAAAAAGGCTAAAGCTGCGGTGATAGCAGATGCACCCGTAAAGCCTGTAGTGGCCATTGTTACCACCAAGATGATAATAGGTAAACTCAATGCAGCTACTTTTTTGACGACTTCATCCATATCCTGCCACCTCAAGACAGATTCATTCTGAAGTCTTTTTTAACACTTCCAGCACGTAAACTTGCTGTAGAACAAAAGTATTTTATGGCATGAGTTAACCTGTTTGTAATACTGCAACGTCAACCAACGAACTCTTCACTATTAATCAGTCGTAGTTTGCTTTTACTTAAAGGCATGATGAATCTGTAATATTAGTGCATAAACTTGATAAGTTAAAATTTCAAGATTCAAAAATGCTTTTGTACGATACAATCCGCCATCATGACTAAATGAGGCTGCAATGATTATTACTATTGCATCATTTAAAGGGGGTGTAGGAAAATCTACCACAGCGATTCATCTCGCCGCCTACCTTGCTACTAAAGGAAAAACTGTACTAGCTGATGGTGATCTTAATCGCTCTGTGCTGCATTGGTTTGAGCGTGGTAAAAGTCCTTTCGATGTTTATGATCATAGCGAAATAGACCAAGCTGATGATTTTGAACATCTCGTGATTGACACTCCCGCCCGCCCTGCCAGTGATGAATTGAAAGCGTTAGCGTTATCTAGCGATCTACTGATCATTCCTACCCATCCCAGCACTTTCGCCTTAGAAGCGTTAATTGAAACTGTGGGAGAACTGAATGAATTACCCCCAAGGCGGTTTAAAGTTTTACTGACTTGTGTTCCTCCTTCTCCCAGCCGTGATGGATATAAAGCCAAAGAAAGTCTTGAAAAATTTGGCTTACCCTTGTTTAAAACTTGGATTAGAAGAATGGCGGTTTATCTGAAAGCTGAAAATTTTGGAGTTCCAGTTTATATGGTAAAAGATGCTCGTGCTTCTGATGCTTGGAGCGATTACGAGGCAGTGGGTAAGGAAATTCTCTCATGACTAATTTCGATAAAATTCTGGAAGTCGCCCAAAAACGGCAAGGGCAATCTCAACCACTAAAACTCCAAGACTCTACAGTTTTACTGGAGCAGATTAAAAACCGTGAGCAGGATACTAGACCTTTAAATCTAAAGCACATTGAGTCTTTGGCAGAGTCAATTGCTGTTTTAGGATTAATAGAACCATTGGTTTTAGATAATAAAGCTAGATTGCTGGCTGGAGGGCATCGATTAGCGGCAATTCAACTTTTAAAGGAACAGCAGGCAGATAAATATCTTCATCACTTCCCAGATAATCGCATTCCTATCAGAATGTTGCCATTTGATGCGGAGTCAGAACCAGATTTGGCACTGCAAGTAGAAATAGCAGAGAACGAACAGCGTAGAGACTATACGCCAAACGAAGTAAAAGCGATTGCCGAACGTCTACGCACTGCTGGATTTATTGATGTAAAGGGAAGACCCAAGAAAGGACAAAAGCCTTTAATGCCTGCTTTAGCGGTCGTAATAGGCAAAAACCTGCGTACAGTACAAAGATATCTTGAACCTAACCAAAATACTGAACAAGAGAAAAGTACGACACCTGTCGTACTTTTAAAGCAAGCGTCAACTAAGCTGAAACAGTGGCAAAAAATTGAGCCAAAAACACCACAAGAGAAAGCTTTAGCCAAGCGGCTGCCAGAACTCCTGAACTTGATTGAAGATGTTTTGAGTAATGAGAAGTAAACTAACGTATCTGGCTTTCAGCCAAAATACAACCCACGAAAAAGTACGACATCTGTCGTACTTTTAAAATAAGCATCAGCAAACTAATGTAGTAAGGATGTGAGCGACACATTGCTGTGTTCATAATTAACTTGGTACTTGCGCCTATCACTACCACGAAAAAATCACCCCAACTAGATACCCTAGCTGGGGTCTTAGATGTCCTTCATGTTCCCAAAGGACACAAGAGATTAATTGTGGTTCAGTATAATACTTTTCGTATATATGCCCATATTACAATTAGCAAATCTCGATGTCTGAGTAATTATCGACTTTTCAAAATCGCTTCATAAAAACTTATCAATAAATTCCCTATTTACTCATTTAATTAGTGCTTACTCCCGTTGAAAACTTTTTCAAATCCTCAATCCGGCAGCAACCTCGCTTCCAAAGCCGTCTTTGAGTTTCTTCTACAGGATGGTAATAAGCCCAAATACTTCCATCTGGCGCTTCATATAAGGAGATAATCAAAACTCTTTGGACACCAAAGTTACAGGTACTTACCTCAATCTTTTCCCTAACATTAAAAGTCTGTCCTGAACTATTAGTTGCTGTTTCTAATTTTTTATAGGCTGGTTTCTGCTGGGATTGGGCTTGGTCAAAATCTATCTCTGATTGCCCATTTTCATCAGATTTACTTTCAACAAAAGCGGCTGATTCTGATAAATTAACTGCTGCTGTCTCTACAGTTTGAGGTAAATCTAACTGTTCATTCTCTGCTTCTATTGTTTGAGGCACAGTATCAGAAGTCAGTCCTGGGCGACTGTTTGATTCGGAAACTTCAATGCTTTGACTCTGGTTATTATCTACTTGTAACTCTGGCTCAACTGGCTGATTTTCTGTAGGTGCAGCAGTTGATACTGGTTCAGTTTGTGCAAGATTATTATCGTCAGTGGCAGTATCTTTTTGCTTAACGACACGCAAAATTGCTGGCTTAGTTGGCGTGGCTTCTTCTTTAGATGGTGAACTATTCGTTTTGGTATATTTACGTTTAGGCATAATAAATTATTAGTAGCAATGCACTCTGGGACGTTGATTTAATCAGCAATGAACAAGGAAATGACTAAACTTTTTTGTCGGGTTAACTCTCAGTTAACGAGCGTAGTATCTTCGGCTGTATTGGTTGATATATCTTCAGTTGATGATGGCTCACGAGGCTCTAATTTAATGCACTCTCCTGATTGAATTACTAAGCTAGTCCCCAAACGGCGCACATCAAAATTCCAAAATTTCTTCATCGAATTTGGTGGTAGGAATCCTCGGAGCTTCAATTGAAAATCTTTGGGATGTTCAAATTCTCTCCGAGGTGAGCGGTGAATTTTAACGAAGACTATTCCTTGTTCCCAGTCTTGATATACAACTAATCCTTGTACAGAAAAGTTATCCCCTAATAACTGTAATTCGCTTTTTACTGAGTCTGTATACTCTTTGGGTGTACGAATATTTATTAGACACACCGAAAGTTCGCTCAGAGGATTTTTTAATCCGGTTCTGGGGTAAGCAGTCCACAGGTAATCTTGCGATAAATCAAGTTGAGCGTTTTGAACTACTTTAGATGCTCTCTTAGCAAGCTTAGTATCTAGCATTACACCGTCAGCAGTTATTAGTTGACCTTTATAAATAAACTCATCCGAGGGTACATACCTCCCCCAGACCCGACCAACTGCACGATATTGTAGCGGCTCTGCTGGCATTATTTGTGGACTATTGACGTGGAACTGCTGTGTATCAGTAGTAATGCTCATGCGGACGATCTGAAAATGCGTGATTTTTTGAACGCTATGAATGATTGTAAACTGTGGCTTCCGCACTTATGTTTTTTGATCAATCTGCTCAAGCTTTGTTCAACAGCCGCAGAAAAGGCAGGGCGTGGGTAGATTGGGCAGGAGAATTGAGGCGTTGCGTGTCCACTGTTTTCTGGAATTCACAATCTAGCTTTTGTAGTCATGGAAAGAAAAGCACCTTATAAATAACTTATATAACTTGCTGTGATTTGAAATAAAAAATGAGATTTTAACTCATGATATGCTTCAAAAATGAGTATCCATTTTATAGTTCACTTTTAGTATTCGAGTTTTTTTATTAATAATGATTATCGTATAGGAGATAAAAAGACTGATACAAGCGACCTTTGTATCAAATATTATACTTGATTATCATTATTATCTAGCTACGATTTGAGGTTAGCGATCGCTCTGTTGTTGGGCGATCGCTTGGACAATGAAATATTTGATTTTTACTCAGATATCTACTAAAACAACTGTTTTGAACCATAACATGGGTATTTGAACCATATTTTGAATTGAAAGTTTATAAGTGAGCAATTTTAAGAGAGATTTTTTGTGCAAGTTTTGTCCAATTGTGTTTTTTAAACTCATTCTTTATTTATGCTTCAGAATTTCAACTCTCTCTCATGTGTGAATGCAAAGTTAAATTGTGTGATGGGCGCAAAAGCCTGAAATTTCGTTAACTCTTTTCTAATTTATGGATCAAAATTTTTCTCACATTATGATTCAAAGCATACTTGCCTTTGGGGAATATAACCCCAACAAAAGCCCAGTCATAAAGGCTGGGTTTTTTAGTGCGAAAGCGCTCGCTGTCAAAGAGCAGAGGAAAAAATGCTTTCAAAAACCACCAAGTAAGAAATGTCCTAACTAAATTTCTTACTTTATTTGCCACAAGCCGAGCCAAATCAATACTTTTGGGAGCCAATGCTGTGAACTGTTCTTGCTCGGTTGAAGCTAATGTTTAACATTCAAAGGTAATATTGCTCAGGTAGCAAAAGTTTTACTTTCTATAATGGCTAATCTACCCCGTATCTGCTTAATCTTCTGAAGAACAGCTTGGTATTTGGCTGTATTCCCTTGTTCTTGAAAGAGGTTAGCTGCTTTTTGTAAATCATCAATTGCTAAGTGGTCATCTCCTGAACCAGCGCGGGCAAGACCTCGATTATAGTAAGCTTCAGCAAAGTTAGGATTGATACGTATTGCTTGGTTATAATCCTCAATAGCACCTTTGATATCTCCTGAGCCAGCACGGGCAAGACCTCGGTTATAATAAGGCCAATCATAGTTAGGATTAATACGTATTGCTTGGTTATAATCCTCAATAGCGCCTTTGACATCTCCTGAGTCAGCACGAGCATTACCTCGGTTGTTATAGGCTAAAGCAAAGTTAGGATTAATACGTATTGCTTGGTTATAATCCTCAATAGCTCCTTTCACGTCTCCTGAGCCAGAACGGGCAAAACCTCGGTTGTTATAGGCTAATTCAAAGTTAGGATTAATACGTATTGCTTGGTTATAATCCTCAATAGCTCCTTTCACGTCTCCTGAGTTGGCACGAGCAATTCCTCGGTCATTATAGGCTAATTCAAAGTTAGGATTGATACGGAGAGCTTGGTTATAATCCTCAATAGCACCTTTGATATCTCCTAACTTGGCACGGTCAATTCCTCGGCTATAGTAACCTTCAGCAACGTGAGGATGGATACGTATTGCTTGGTTATAATCCTCAATAGCTCCTTTTATGTCTCCTGAATCATCGCGGGCATTACCTCGGTCATAGTAAGCTAAAGCCAAGTTAGGATTGATACGTATTGCTTGGTTATAATCCTCAATAGCTCCTTTCAGGTCTCCTAAACCAGCACGGGCATCACCTCGATTACAGTAAGCTTGATATAAGTTAGGATTGATACGAAGAGCTTGGTTATAATCCTCAATAGCGCCTTTTATGTCTCCTGACTTGGCACGGGTAAGACCTTGCTGGAAGTAGAAATCAGCATCTTTAGCATTAACTTGTGCTAAAAGCTTAGTTAACTCTAGTTTTACCTTTCTTGTACCAAAATTATTTTTGGCCTCGGCACTGGGGCTTTCTACTATTACCCCCAATACTAGAATCGCAACAATGGCTTTTAATCCTTTCATAATAATGGTTAAATTTTTTACTTATAGCGAAATATACATGGGGTTAATGGCATCTGAATAATACACAAGTAAAAACAAAAAGAAAACATATCTTTTCGGAAAATAGGCGTTTAGTAAAATCTGAAAGCTAGTGCTTCACGAGGAAGTTGCTCCCTACAGGGAGCTAAAATCCTTATAAATAGTGGTTTTAAGTGTAGCGAACTGCAAAAGCCAACCGTGCAAGAGCTAAATTACTTATTCGAGGAGCGTGTAGAGAGTTTAGTTCAACTTTATTACCTTCCATTACCGATTCCACATAATTAGGATGTAGTGGAATGGGGCATCAAAAGTATTGAAATCACTTAAAAATTGAGAACATTTTTACATAAGTTTTTAGTCACAATATCTTTACTTAAAAATTTCATGTCTTTCTTGGTCTAAAAAGACTTATATTTTGGTTGATTCAGCGTCTTGGAAATAAGGTAAATCCATAGAAACACTCAACCTAATGCATTATTTCAATTAATTTCAAAAATTCACTTACCACAGTGTCTGGTTCTTGGTAACATCTTGAAGCATCAAAACGATAAACTGCCCGTATTCCCTGAAACTGAAATTGACGTTCTCGTTCTTGTTCTTTTGCTCGGTTCTCCGGCCGATGGTAATGACCATCGACTTCGAGAATACCCCATTTACCTTGATGGCACACCACAAAGTCAGGCTCTAAATTGAATCGACGATTAGGCTTGTGTGGGTCACTCAGACGGGCCAAGCAATTAGCCATAAAAAAAACATTAGCTCGGTCAAATGCTTGAGCTATTTTTATTTCACTTTTTGAACGAAACCATAACCTATTCCATTTATAGAGCGGGCTGTTTGGGTATGGAATTCCTTGATTATTGACAGCATTATTGGGCATAGTCTCAGAAGAACAAACAACCTCATCAGAAGAACAAACAACCTCATCACCATTTTTACGTTTATTGGCAAATCTCTCGAAGGCATTGCTGAACTCAGCCCCCCTAAAATCCGTTTCCTCTACATCTGCATCGCTGAAGTCGACAGAATCTATGTGTGCGCCACAAAGTTTTGCACCTCTAAGATGAGCTGCATTCAGTTTTACTTTCACTATCGACGCTCCACTCAAATCTGCACCATTAAGTTTTGCTAAGGAAAGATCGACATTTGACATGATAACTCCCCGTAAATCTGCCCCACTCAAATCTGCCGAACTAAGGTCAATTTCAGATAGCATTGCACCACGCAAATCTGCTCCAATAAGACACGCTTCGCTTAAATTTACAAGACGCAGCATGACGCTCCGCAAGTCTCGCCCCGAAAAATTTACTTCGGATAAGGTTTTTTCACAAAAGTACCTTACACCTTCTGCATAATCTTCTAAAAATTGATAAGCATCCATATACTGCATGACTGCATAAGGCCCTAAAAATTCTTGAGCGTCCATATGTGGCATTAAAAGTAACAGGCTAGAGATATTGCCCTGAAATTTTGAGGAGATCCAAAAAATAAAATCGCAACTCCGAGCTTTCAGGAATGTAACATAAATATGCTATTTTTGCATATTTATGACCACAATGTAGCCTCCCAGCATGGGAGGTTCAATCTATTCGGTAAGATACAAGGCATTTCTCAAACGTCTGCGAGAGGCGCGACTTGAAGCTGATTTGACTCAACTGGAAGTCGCCCAAAAGCTAAATCAGCCGCAGTCGTATGTTTCACGGTGCGAATCTGGTGAAAGACGAGTAGATGTAGTTGAACTTACAGATTTTGCTATGATTTACAAAAAACCCTTAGATTTCTTTGTAGATTTTAAGTTTGAGCCTGAAAATCAATCTGAAACCCATAATGAAAATCTTTAGTTACTAAAACCAGTGCATAAATGAATTTCTGTTTCTGTTTACCCTTGCAAACATCACAGTATACGTACCAGCTTTGTTAACTGAAAAACATACCCTAGTCTTAGATGCCAAATGATTCCTCAATACATTTTCGATTTCAGCTATAAGCTATTGCCGTTTTTTGTGAAGAGTTTATAATAATGTGACATAAAAGACAATTAAATATGCCAACTCCGAAAGGAGGGAGCCACTCAGGTAATACCTGGTGGCTTTTTATTTGAAAAACAGAGAACATGGAAAGCTTTTCAGCATTTCGTAACAAGGACTATTGATAAATTACTTAATAAAATCCCAAAAATTATGCCTAAAGAAACGAACAACAATTGTAGTAAAGCTAAAAATCAAAAACTTAGGCTACGTGAGCCAAGAGAAAAAAAGATTAGCCGCAAAGGATTGAAGTCAATGCGTGGTCAACCAGAAGCATATGATGAGCTAAAGAAAATTGTTTCTGTTAGCTTAACTCCTACCGCCTTAGCAGGCATAGACAAAATTAGTCGTGATTATAAGATTTCTAGAAGTGAATTATTGGAACGGATAGGTAGGTCTATTATCCAGATAAAAGATAGAGATGATTGGGCTAATCAATCTCAGTCATGAATTAAAGTCATGCTGCCTAGAAGTCATTAGCAGTTAAATAATAGCTGAATTAGTCTGAATGAAAAAATCTCAAGATTTTTCCGGTTTTATTATTGTTCAATAAATGAGGAGACATAGGTGTTTAGGATTTATTTAAGACCAATTATTTATTTAGCTTTTTTAATTTATTTATTATTGAATCTAATTCTAAATGTCCAGAAAATGCTTTTATATGAACCATTCCAGGTTTTATATATTAATTGCTTTTCTGCGGATAAAAAAACGTTAGTTCTAGACTTTAATTGCTTTTTCATAATAAATAGCCATGTATAATGCTAATTATCAAAAAGCAATTTTCCTGCCAATTTAGCTCTTAATTATCAGCTAATTTTGAAATCTTTTCAACCATAAAATCCGAGGTTATTTATTATGACAGAACCAAAGAACTTCTTTGAAGCTCAAGAAATGTATGAAGAATATCTGAGAGAGATTGAGCCTTTTAAAGCTCAAAGAATCATTAATGAATTCCGGAGTGCAATAAATCATGCCCTCACTGAATTTGGTTATCAGAGAACTCATTCAGGGCGGAAGATGACTGCCCTAGAAATAAAAAATGCTCAAGAATTTAAGAAAACTTTGTCAAATCAGAAACTACTAAAGTTACGACAGGCTCAACAAAAATTCTTTGAAAAAAACAATGTATCTCAGGCTAGTCAGAATACTTATGGTAATCGGGTTGAACAATTTTTAACTTGGGCAGCACAGCAGCCTTGGTGGCCGGGTTCTCGTTCCGTAAAACTCAAAGAACAATGTACTCCTTATCTACGCAATAAAAATGGTTCTATAGCAGATTGTAAGCTGACAGAGCGGAACTTTACCTATCGCAAATATATACTTACACCTCAAGAAACACCACCAAAACTTCAAATTCAACTTGACCAATTTTATTTATATCTTACAGAGCCAGAATGGCCAGGAAGAATTATCAAGCCAGTTGAAAAATCATCAGCTAATGAATATCTGAAAAATATTAAATTGATTTTAGGCGAGCGATATCGTTTTCACAATGTACCGACGCATGAGTTATGCCTAGAATTAATTGTGCCTGTAGTCACGGAAGAACAGTTAGAAGAACTTACCCCCTTACAGCAAAAGAAATTATCGAATCAATGTAAGAAGGCTCTAGAACAACTGATATGTAATCATTTTCAATTTTTAAGGAATTTTAACTCTTCTGTGAGCCCATTCACTAAAATGGGCAGAATAAATGCCATTTCAGCCGTAGCAAAATTCCTCTATGCACATCAAGTTGAAAATGATGCAGATTATCGGCTGATTCCGATTTTCAGCACCATAGACCATCATTACAACCTAGTTTTAGAAGAGTTGTCACAATGGCGTAATAGTAGACATTCTGTATCCGATTGGAGTAAAAGATGGCCCAATGTTCCCGTTGGACAAACAGCACTACAAGTCATTCAAGAAAGAATTGTCGAACCATTACGCCATGAGTGCAGACCCAGGACAAGGCGTGGAGATTTCCGTTCAAGCGAGCCAATTGTCATCAGTCATCAGTCCTACTTAAAGTGGGCGCTTTTAGCTTATTTACCAGCTCGCCGCCAAGAAGAATACCGAGAATTAAAAATAGCACAGTCTTGTCCCAGAGAACGACCACAAGACCTACCAGCCAATGGACTATATCAACCTTTGCCTCCAGATAACCAAAGAGAACGTAAATACAACGGTATGGTCGTAGACAACTACCTTTACTTTACGTATATGCATGAAAACCATTACTATCCCCAAGGGATTTGGGTAATAGATACCAGGAAATATAAAACTAAAAAAACCTATGGAAAACAATCAATTATCATCCCGAATAGAACATTTGAAGATGGTTCTAGTTTCTACGATTACATTGAACGTTTCTTATATGGATGGTGGACACAAGAAGGGTATAAAAATGAACTGATATATGATTGGTGGCAACCAGAGATGCTAGGTCGTCGAGGTAGGTGGTTAAGTAGTGGCAGAATACAATTTTCTCCAAAAGATGCTTGTTCACTACCTAGCAATAGTCACTCAGCAATTTGGACTTGGGGATATGTATTTGTCGTACCAAAATCGGGAAACTTAGCTAGTGGTTCAGCTTTTGCGAAAATCTTTGAAACTATCTCATACCGTTTGATTCAAAAGCGGATTTCACCACACATAATGCGTTATGTGTGGGCAACTTGGGGACTAAATGTGGGTTTATCGGACTCAGAGTTAAGTTCATTAGCTTATGCAATGGGTCATTCAGTCAAGACCTTGCGAGAGATGTATGAACGTTGCACTCCGGTAGAAAAACGTCAACCAATTGAGTCAGCAATTGCCGAACGTTTATTCACGCCTTCTGAGCAGCACAACCAAAAGTTACCGTTGAATTTAGAGGTGAATGACTTGGTACAGATAGCGATACGTCTAACTCAGGAAGAGCGTCAACAGTTAATTGCTAAGTTGCAGAGTACTGTTTAGGGATGATGTTGGCTCTGTGTTCACTTTTGCACCCAACTGGATTGGAATCAAGCGGAAAGTTTTGTATTAGGGGAAAAACGCGCTTTTATGTTCTCTCGACTTCCAAGGATAGTATCATAGTTGCATTGATTTGCTGGCAAGCCGAAAAATTGGTGTACAAACAAGTGATACAGCACTTAAGTAATAAGGTAAGCTAGTGATTAGCTTGATTATCCAAGCTTTTTTAAAAAAAGCAGTATCAAAAGGAGGTTGTATATGATGCACGAAAAATATTAGAGGACAGAAACGCTAAGGATAGCGAATTCTGCCCTACTAATTAAATATTCCACGGAGAGGTTATATCTCGAAGAACCTAGACAGTGCAAATGCTTTGGCGAGCTAGAAATCACTGTTTAAGTTTTGCAAAGAGAAAACCGCGTTTTGTGTATTACACACATCTTATAACAAAATGGTGTACAATTTCGCATCTTTTGGTACAAAGATTGTCAATTTAAAAAATCTAAAAAACCGAAATTAGATTTTAATGGCAAGCTGATGTAGTAAGTTGCTCACAAACGCGGAAAACCTCCTCCAAACGCCTCAAGAATCCAAAATTGGAGGAAATATGCCCCATTTTCAGAATTTCACCACTTTTGAATCCCCAAAGAGCGTTGCAACTCCCAAAAAAAAGTTGGGTAGTCTACTAGGTGCTTGATCTCAACAGTCAAGACTAAAAAGCCTAGAATGCAGCGATCGCAAGACGACTGGTAATCGTCTTAGCACATTAGATAAACATCCAACAAAAACGAAAATATTAAGATTGTTTTCATTCTAGGTTATTAGCTTTTGTTTAGCCAACAAGAACCAGCGGACTACCTGATGTCCATCAGATACATCAGGGTAGCTTCATGTTCATTTCAGAAAATCAAAACAAATTTCCGCAAAATTCCGATTTATCTAGCTTAAAACCCCGGAAACGCAGTAAAAAACTATGTCAACCTCACCTGCCCCCCGACTTGCTGGGGCAGCGATACGTTAAATTTTTCTGGCATCCATTTAATGCCATAGTTAGCCCACCACCCGAAAATCTGGAACTACCACCACAGGAATTAACTCTAGCAAAGGCACAGGCGCAACCCTCAGATAACAAACCTAAACCAAAGTGGCGAACAATTGATTATTACCTCCACCCATCTCAGCTGTGGAGATTGCATCAAGACAAGAAGCAATTAGTAGGCATCCGCTTCAATTCCACCACCCAATACGCCATCATCGACATTGACGAAGGAGGAAGATACCATAAGAATTCTTCAGAATCCATCAACCGCATTAAATCAGCCCTAGAAAATATTGGCATAGTCAGCATAGTACCCATCCAATCAAGCTGGAGCGGCGGATACCACCTGATACTGGTATTTGAAGAAAAATTACCCACCTTCAAACTAGCTTGTGCCCTAGAAAAAACATTAAAAACAGCAGGATTGATTCCACAGCCAGGACACTTAGAAATCTTCCCCAACGTTAAATCCTACAGCAACACAGAAATTATCAACTACAACGCCATCCGTTGCCCAATGCAACCAGGCAGTGGTGCATTATTACTAGATGATGATCTACAACCCATCAGCGATGACGTATCCATCTTCCTAGACCATTGCCAACACGCAGCCCGCCGCCAAGATTTAACCAAACTCAAAAAAGCTTGTGAAAAAGCCAGAAAGAACCATAAACCAAAATCTCCCAACCAAACAACCACCACAGCAGACGTATGGCGTAACCATTGGGAAACAATCATTGCCACAGGGTGGACAGCAACAGGGCAGACAAACACCTTATTACAAATCTTCGTAGGTTACGGCATAGTATTTCAAGGCTTAGAAGGCTCAGACCTAGTTGAATACGTAGTATCAACAGCCACATCAGCCCCTGGTTACAGCCAATATTGCCAACACCAGCATGAAATTGAAGCCAGAGTGAGAGATTGGGTAGAATGCACAACTAAACACCAATGGTATACACCATATGCCAGTAATCCCGAACGACCACTAAAAACATACAGCAGAACCTATGCAGAAGTAATAGCCGGCATCAAGCGCAATCATCAACCATTAGACAACATCATCCCAATTGACCGTCGCCTACAACAGAGTATCGAGCGCAGCCAACAAGCGCAACAACGCATAACCAAAGCAGTAAAAGCCATCGAAAGAGAAACAGGATTAGCCGCCCAAGTAAAAACAAGAGCGCAACAAATCTGTAGCGAGTATCAACAACAGTTTAATCAGGCCCCAAGTATGGGGACATTGTACAAAAACTTAAACTTGTGGCATCCCGATTGGTACATAGAAGACCCCTGGACAGAAAATAGCTCAAACCCTGACCAAATGGAAGGTTACGGGTATTTAGACCAAAAATCAAGCTGTGAACAAAAACAAAAACTCCAAAACCCTGACCAAATGGAAGGTTACGGGTATTCCCCCTTAATGAAGGTTTGTGAAAGCTCTTTTTCGGCTGCCGCCCCTGGGGGGCGGTCAGCCGCAGTCTCTTGTTCTCAACAGCCCCAACTAGATGAGCAATCAATTGCACAGCAGCCAGCTGAATCTGAGATTTTAAATTCTGAAACTGCAAACTCTTCTAAAACTTCTAGCAACTGCAATAACGAATCTAATGATTCATTAGCTTCCTTAAACAATTTCTCATTAAATCAAAACTCTTCTGATAAGTATTCTAAATACTTCTTTGGCCCCGGCACCGATTCAAATTGCCATAAGCATAGCTTATTAGATAATCCTAATGGTGTTCTAGATGCAGTTTCTACTCCATTGTCAGTGCCATCAACACAGGAATCTATTGATTTTAAGCGCGTAAATACAGGATTTACTGTCGATAGCACAAACATTCAAGAACTTAAGCAGATAGCCTATTTGCGACCAAAGGCAGTATCTTATGCTCGCAAAGTAGTGCGGCAATACTGTTTGATGACGCACCGTGTCTTCACTTCTGAAGAACGTTTACGTTTAGAACAGACTGCCAAGATGCAATTTTACCTGGATTCACAATGTTCTGTACTCGTTGCAGAAGCTGAAACATGGAGTAAGGAAAATCCAGGGTGTTTGCCGTTCTCGCTCTTATCTGCGTTTGAAGACGGAGATGAATTTAGGGATGAACTACCCCCACCGTAGATGATTGCTCCCTTTTCTGGCGCGAAATTGCCTGACATTTTTTGCCTCCACTAATTACTAAAAGCAGTGAAGCGGCTTTTTTATCATGCATTCCCCTTGTCTTGAGTCGAGGACGTTTTTTGTTGCTCAATCTGTTCTAAACGCTCAATTAATAAAATCCTCACCTTTTTCGATAAAGACAACTCTTTCCATAAAGGGTCAGGGCGAGCGTTTTCTATCCGCTCCCTTAACTCAGATAAATCAATAGATGTACGTTCTTGTGCCATGTCCATAAGTGTATCCCTCTTGGTGCTTTTAGGTTTTTTGTGAACCATAAATAATCAAATTGATTCAATATGGTTCAACTGTGTTATCCTATCAGCATGTCCAGAAATACCCAAAAATCGGCACCTAATTTTGGTAAGTAAAGCCAAAAAGTGTTGTGAAGGGAAACAAAAAGTGGCGAGTTTGAATATCAATTACTCGAAAGTCAATAAGCATAAGACTTTCACCCGAAATTCAGGATTTTTGGAAAATGACAGTATTATTTGACTCTGCCGAAAAATGGCATAGGCAGCTAAACATGGCTGCCAAAATGAATCCAGGCGCAGAGCTAATCTGCGGCAAAGACCCAGGAGCCGGTTACGGGAAAGCAATTTACGGTGAGTTGACAGTGGTATTACCGGCGGCCTACTCACCGCTTCGTAACCGAAACATCCGACATCATGAAATCATCAGCAAAGATGGAGCTTGGGTGAGGTACATTGACGGGCATCGTAGCGACCTCAAGGAAGTGCAATTCTTTTGGGGAACAGCCGCCCTCGCTCAAAGCGAACACACCTTACTTCATGAAGATAAATCCCAAAAAGCCCTGCTATCCCTAGAAAGCATCCTGGCAGACCTAGCCATCGCCAACATTCCTGACGGTACAAAACTGTTGATGAGCCTGAGCAATCACCAGCCAGAAAAATGGGCAGTGGAGATTAAACGCCGAGTCCAAGGCACTCATGTCTTCGAGCATAAGCACCCCATCACCCAGAAAATTGTGCAAAAAACTGTAGAAATCGCCGTCACAGGCATTTACCCAGAAGGGTTTGGCAGCATAGCCCACTGCTTATTTGGCGAAGCAATCTTAGCACTAGACCCCTCAGAAGCAGCAATCGCTCTTGACATCGGTTCATCAACTTGGCTAGCCACCGTCTTCAATGGCAACGGTGCAATCATCGACCGCCATCTCATTGAAGGTGGAGTTGGTGAACTGCACCGGATGATAGCTGAAGCACTGGACAAGAGAACAGAGCGCATTAGTTTGCTCACCAAAGATGTCAAACATTCTCCCAACTTAGTCAACCAAGGCATTCTCAACGGCAGTTTTACCTATGGTAGTAACGTCCTCACCGCCAAAAAGTTCGAGACAGAATACAGCCAGTGTCTAGATGAGTGGTGGTCTACCAGAATTGAAAAATTCGCCAACTTTGTCATGGCTGGCAGTTATCTTGACCAAGCTAAATACCTAGTCGCCTGGGGAGGAGGTGTGGCATTGCCAGTAGTGAGCGACAACTTAGCTGCTTTAGGTTTTACAGTCCTTGACCAACCGCAATTGAGCAATGCCCAAGGATTGCAACTACTAACCGAAATTTCCCTAGGAGCGTAATTAATGGCTTACGAATCACGCCGGGTGACGATTAGTTACTTTGCCGCCGAAGAAGTGTGTCGGGTGTTTGGCTTGCCACTGGATATACCGTCGCAAGCACTAGGAGCCGCCTTAGAAAAACTCATCTTCACCCGTGGAAACGTTACATCAGTCCAACCGCCACCAGCAATCACAGAAGCTCCAGTCATTCCCAATCAACCGAACAAAGCAGCATTAGCATCGATGCTGAATGGCTATCGCCAGGGAGAAGTAGCATGATATCCCGACCATTGCCCGACCTCATCACCCACTGCCAGCAGCAGTTAATTGAAATCACTCAGCACCCTGATTACCAAAATTTGATTGCCAAAGGATATCACCCAGACCTGACCATTGGCGATGCCCAAACCGCACTCACATATCTAATAGATGCACTAGAACCGACACTGATAGTGCTGCAACTCGACGAAAGGATTGCCATTACTGATGAATTGCTGACCCCTCCCGCCAAGAAGTAAGTCAGCGATTCTACTCCCAAAACCTACATTGATGAGAGAGCGATCGCCTGACTGGACACCGAGCGATCGCACCCACAGATGTATCTCCGCCAATGAAGAATACACTACACAAGGATTTTAACGTGATAAATAAACCCATAGGCTATTTCACAAGCACCATGCCGGGAGATGGTTCCTACCTAGACGAGCTTCAGCAACAGTACGGCAGCACATTTGAGCAACTAGGCAAGGTAGAAAAACTGTTGCTCTTACATGGGGTCGTCCAAAATCTCTTAAGTGCAGAGATAAATGTTCAAGGCGGTTCAGCAGCAGTAAATGCACTTTCAACAGTCTCTCCAATTGTTCAAGGTATTCATAAACAAGTGCAGATTGGCGAACACTTGGGACTGGCGGAAGCATTGATAAATCAACTTAAATACCAACGCTAGGAGTAAAACATGGCTCGGAACTATGGAACCGCCAAGCTGAAAAACCACATTCCCAACAATGCCCCTGGTACTCTCAACGCAATGGGCAGTTTGTTTGACGTGTCGGCTGAAGACTTTAACAAAGCCTTACAGGGTGACCAAACGGTAATCACAAGAATTGCAGATATGGCGCGATTGTCGGACACTGCCAAAGTGAACTTACCCAAGGCATTGGAGGCATACCGGAAGATTATCGAGACAACTGGGGACGTGAACCAAGCCTACGCGGAGTTGGTGCAACTGACCCAGAAGCACGGAACGCAAACCCTCAAGGCTATCAACTCATCGAAAGTTGGTGAACAGCGTTTCAAAAACGAAATTACCGAGATGCAGTCTGAACACGTTAACGCTACGACTGCCGAGGCAACCCGACACGCTCAACGCTCATCCCTGATTCAGATATCAGGTGCGACAGCTGACTTAATGGCGATCGCAAAATATGAGGCGGATTTAATTAGAGCTTCTAACAAAGTACCAGATGCCCAAGATGCAGCAGATCGCGCTTATGAAACTGCGGTAACAGGCGCACTGTGGACGAACGGTAGTGAAGCCAAGACAGACAGAATACCAAAGCCTAACTACAGCCGTACTGCTGGGATTAGCCGTGTAGGGCAGTGGTTCCGCAATTTCATGGGCATTTAAGTTCTAGCTGATTCTTGCGCCAGGGTATGGGTTTACTCTGGCTTTTTCTGTGTCACCCCAAGCGAGGTAAGTATGAACGAAATGGAATCCCTACTATCGCAGTTCCAAACCAATAGCGAACAGTCCACACCTCTGATTTGGGGTGAAACTCCACAAGAAAAACCGACTCCAGAGTCCGAAGACAGCGATCGCCTAGAGCAATCCATTCGTGATGTCTTCAGTAACAAACAACTACTCAACAAAGCCCTAGCCACATTCCTGGGCGTGTTCACCGCCAATGCTGGAGTCAGCTTACTAACGAGTCTTGGGATTGGGGCAATTGCGAATGGCACACTGGGCAGCATTGTACTGGGGCTATTCTTCGCTGACACCCTGACCAAAATTCACTACGACGGACAAATACACATCGGTAAAGACTTCATGGTAGCAACTGCCTCTACTGCCAGCGTTGGAGCTTCGCTGTGGATTGCCTTTGACGAATATAGGACAGTCTCTAACGCATCTAGGGTAGGTAAGACGCAGTTCTATCAAGAGATTAAAACCTACGAAGTTAAGCCAACTCCCAAAAATGAAATGCCTTGGGTGTTGATTGGGTTAGCTGGTTTTGGGTTGTTAGTGTTGGCAGCAATTGTCAGGGGAGCAAACCAATGAAACGTAAGCAATTTGAAGACTACTTGCGTTCTGGTACTGCGAACAATATCACCGTTGGGGTGCTGGCGGCCATTGGGTTAATTTGTGGGGCAAAGTCATTTACTGGCACTCAAATCAGTTTGGTTGAGTATTGTTTCATACCCGAAACACTAAAAAACCCAGTTAACCGTTTGCGGTACTGCACACCGGACAAACGGTACATTATGCCCGAAAGCGAGTTCAATGCTGAAGTTTATGCCCCAGCTAACCCGGAGTTTCAACGTGATAGCTTTCTACCTACTAAGGCAACCCGTCTAAGAATAATCCCCCCAAGTAATCCAGATAAACCTTGGTGGGGATTGGCTGCTGTTTCCTTGACTTGTGGAGCCTATGGGTTGTCTAAAGCTAGGGAATGGCGATTGGTGCAGATATTGCCAGAAGTCAGAGAAGAAACCCGCACCAATTGGCTAATCGCCAAGCTTCGATTCGGTTTAAGACTACACAAGGAAAGTTACACTGCCCAACTAGACTATGAATTCCACCAATGGGCTGAGAATCGACGGCTAAGAGCCGCACAGTTGTCAAAAATGACACCCGAAGAGTTAGCCATCTTTCAGTCGCAGGTACGTTTGAAGGCAGAAGCCGAAGCACGGGCGCAACTACAGCAGGCAACGGGACAGCCAGCCGGGGCATTACCAGGGCAGTCGATGCAGGATGTTGCCAGGGGTGACGATAAAGTAACTGGCACTGAACAGCAGCCAGCGATCGCCAATTCTGACAGTTGGGTACAAAACTTAGTCAAACAAACTGCCCTTATATGGGGCAACCAGGGCGGCGGTAAATCTTGGCTGGCTCGTTACGTTGTTAAACAGAAAAAACAGACAGGTTACAGGGTGATTGTGCTTGACCCTGACAGCAACCGCGCAGAATGGCGAGGGGTTGAAAGTTATCACTCCTGGCCGGACATCGAGCAACAGATCCGCGACTACGTTAAAGAACTGGAAGAACGCTTAAAAACTTTCAATAATTCATCTTACAGTGAAGACCAATGGCGACAAAAACTGTGGTCTGAAGGTAAAGCTTTATCTTTAATTTGTGAGGAAGCAACCACATACGGAGATTTTATAAAAGATGCGGAATTATTGGAGAAATTCGGCAAGTTGGCACTGACTAAAAGCCGTAAACAAGAGATGCCTTTAACTGTGGTTGCTCATAACAATACTCAGACCTGTTTATTTGGTATTAAAGGGCTGTACAACCTCGTTTCTAAAATGCTTCAAGTTGAATGTTTGGCTGAAGTTGACCCAATTACACTACAGCCTAAATCAACGGGTCTTGCAAAGGTAAAACTCGATAGTTCTAATGAATGGCTTGATGTTAATCTGCCGACTATGACAGCTAAAATATCTGATTTTAGCGATGTTATACCAGCAGCAGAAAATCACCAAATTCCACACATTGACCAAGCTACTTTAGAACGCATTTATGAACTAGAAATTAATATTGGTGGCAAGGCTGATGATACCAAATTCGTACCTAATCAACTATCACCAATGGCGCAAAAGTTGTATGAATATCTCACAAGAACTGAGCGAATAGAAGCTGACGTTAGGGAGTTCAAGAGTAACTTTAAAGTGAACTCTGAAAGATTTACTGTTGAGCAAATCAAGGGTTGGATGTATGAAATTGTGGGTGCTGGTTTAGCTAACTGGATAAGCGATGGTGTTATCAAGATCAATCAAATTTGACTGCAATTAGTGTCTTGTGTCTGCCGCCAAAAATGCCCTTTTTTCGCGGACACTCCTCACCAGACACGGCAGACACCCCTCGCCTCAAACCCTTATGCAGTACAGACACAAGCAGACACCGCCCTAGACACGACCCAGACACCAAGTGTCTAGATGGTGTCTACCGGACACCAATAATAAATCAGTCGATAAATAGCTATTTATTATTAATAGTATTGACAAAAGGTATAAAAAGAAATACGGTTATGGTGGTATATACAGGTAACTATTGATTTTCGTTGTTGATCCTGCAACGAGTTACCGCAAGGTTTCCTAACAAAGGCTTCGGAATAGACCTGTATATACCTCCACAATTTTAAAGAATCAAAACTCTGTTAAATAGATTAAATGAGTTTGTACGACTTCTCTCCAGAACTTGTAGCAAAGACAATAGGCGTTGATTATCATAGTTTAATTGAGTTACTTGAACAAGTAGATGAAATATACAGGGATTTTAAAATTCCTAAAAAATCTGGCGGTGTACGAACAATAAGAACACCAAGAAGTACAGAATATGAAGATGGAGATATTACTTTACTAGATATACAAAAAAAAATCAGCAAAGAAATACTACAACCTGTCTATCAACCTAAGCCATGCGTACATGGTTTTACAGCTAAAAAAAGTATTGTAACTAATGCCAAAGCTCACACTAAAAAGAAATATGTTCTAAATTTAGATATTCAAGACTTTTTCACTTCAATTAAATTTGAAAGAGTCCGAAAAATGTTTATGGCACAACCATACAATGCGAATGATGAAGTGGCTAACCTACTGGCACAAATATGCTGCTATGAGGATCAGTTACCTCAAGGCGCACCAACTTCACCTATCGTCTCAAACATGGTGTGTGCAAAAATGGATGGTCAATTGCTGGATATAGCAAGACAATATAAAGCAACATACACAAGATATGCTGATGATATCACTTTCTCTACTAATTTAGAGGAGTTTCCAGAAGCACTAGGATATGTCGTTAATGAAGGAAGTATAAGAAGATTTTTTGTAGGGCATGAATTACAAGAAATATTTAATAGTAATAACTTTGAAGTAAATGAAAGGAAAGTAAGGTTGCAAACTCAAAACTGTCGTCAAGAAGTAACGGGTTTAACAGTTAACCATTTTCCTAATGTAAATCGACAATTTGTACGTCAAATTCGAGCCATGCTTTATGCTTGGCAAAAATTTGGAATTAACAATGCAGCATCTGAATATATTAGTAAATATGGTAGATATGGTGAATTCTATAAAATAATTTTAAATTATAAAAGTGGGGTAGAAGCGAAACGTTTTCATCATGTCCTTCGTGGCAAGATTGAGTTTTTAGGCTTGGTTAGAGGTAAAAATGATCCAATATATAAAAAATATTTAGCTCAATATAAAAGACTACTATATGAGGAAATAGCTCAAGAACCTAGATTGCCATCTGTTTTAAAAACAAAAGGATGGCAAGAAGGGAGATTATCACTAAATAACCATGACTGGAATGCCAATATTAGAAAAAGAGGACTGTTACTACCTAACTATATTAAAACTAGCTATTTATTATCTGTATTAACTTCCTTATATACTGGTCAAATAGTTTTATTAAATGGCTCTGTTGGAATTGGTAAAACAAGTCTTGTAGAAAAATCTGCTAAAATTTTCAATGGTAATAGCAAAATTATTCCTGTTCGACCAGCTTGGACTGACTCAACCGATTTGTTAGGATTTTACAATCCAGTTAATGATAGCTTTCATCCCTCTATTTTTTTAACAGCATTACAACAAGCTTCTGAAAATTTTGAACAAATTTTTTTAGTCTGTTTGGATGAACTCAATTTAGCTAAAATTGAAAATTATGCTGCTGACTTACTCTCATGTCTCGAATATTCCAAGACTGGTCAAGGAGCGCAAAAGCTAATTCTCTACTCACCTAGTATAGAAGTACAAATTAGACAAGAGATTAAGCTGTTACAATCCCAAAAATCAAAAACATTTGAACAAAGTAACAGACTGGCTAAACTTCAAAATCTTTTAAATACTTATCCCGCTGAATTTTTACTTCCTAAAAACTTAGTTTTGATTGGAACTCTCAATTCAGATGAAACCACTTATGACATCAGTCCAAAAGTAATAGATAGATCCTTTGTTATTACCTATCCTTTGCCTGATTTTGCTGAAGATACAAAGGCAACCCCTTCTAGCAATCCAATTACAGGAACATATATACCATCTTTATTTCAAGAATTAGATAATAAAATTCTCCAAGCTCATAGCAGTAGTGATGAATTTAACGACAGTTGGTATACTCTTTTAAATTGGAACTCACGTTACTTATCTCAGTGTGGAATACCTTTAGGATATAGAGTAAAAAGAGATTATAAAGTCTTCTATGCAGCTTCTCAAATTATCGGACTAACAGTTGAAGAATGTCTTGGATACTTTCTGTTTACTAAACTTATGCCAAGACTTTCCTTTTTCAAGGATGAATCACGAGAAAATATTTGCCTTGAATGGCTAGAGGAAATTGAAAATAATTATTCTCAGTTTGGGACTCCAGATGTGATTGAAAATTTAAGAAATCAAATCCAAGATATTAGACGACGCAATGTGCGCTACTGGGGATAAAGTTAACGTTTATGGCTTATCCGAAAATTTATTTTGCTGACTCTACAGGTGAACTACCTTGGGAAGATGATGTACAACATACTCGCCAGTACAGTGGACGTTGGTATGTTCAGATAGAGGGTTTCTGGGATGGAAGTGTTGGTTTAAAGGGTGATTCTATAATTCCACTCTTAAAAATAAGCAGCAATAGGTGGGAACTTCCTCAAAGAACAAAACACGAGCGAGAAATTAGTAAAGGAGTAGCGTCAAGAACAGGACAAATAACCGCTATACTCTTGGATGCTTCAGGTAAACCCGTAGATAGTAGTCCTGAAGCTTTTTTGTTAGTGAAACCTGCTGGTTTAACAGAGCAGGAACTAGAACAATTAATTACTGAAATAGGATTACTAGCACTTTCTACATCTAGTTGTGTTACCAGTCAATTACAAGTTTCTGTAGGGGAAGACGTAGAAACTGCAATGATTGGAATGGGATGCTCTGACAGTAGAGGGTTATTATTAACGGCAACTTCCTTATTGAAACTAGCATCTGTTGTTCAAAGTAACTGGGTAATAATAGAAAAACGTCCCTTAAAAAGTTTTTCTAGAGAGTTAGGTTTAGTTGATACACGAAAATTAATCAATTCGTCCCAAGTTCTAATTAAAGCCAAGATAGATACTTCTAAACAAAAAATTCTGGCTTTAACCCAAGTTGAATCTACTCAATGCTCCGAAAATGAATTTTTATGTTATGTACTAGATGTTTATTTAAGGGATTTAGTTATTGGAATTGTTAACTTACTTGAACAATTAGAAATTGATGATACCTTTTCACCTCTTAATTATGCCAAAGAACCAGCAATATTAAGCTTTTTGGCTAGAGCTAAAGAGCGAGTTCAAAAATTCAATCAGCAAAGGGAAGAGGAAAGGAAAACTATATCGAAAATAGTAGCTCAACTTCAAGAGTGTGCAGAATGGGCAACTTACGCTCGTAATAGTCCATTTCTGAAGAATGTACTAACTCCCACTGAACCACCTTTACCATCTCAGCGATTAATCGGCTCTCCCGCTTATGCTTCTATTTTTGAAGAGTCCATGAATTGTGAAAGCAGTATTTTTTATAAGATTCAACCAGTTATTACGCTATTTAAAGCTACCTACCAAGGTCAAGTTCGTTCTACATGGGAACTATATGAAATTTGGTGCTTTGTCAGCCTCTACAATGCTTTTGTAACAAATTTGAATATGCGTCCTCCCTCAAATGAAGCTACTCTTTTTGAGAGTATGCGAATTGAGAAAGGAGAGATTAAAATACCTACAAATAATGTATTTCGTCTTCAAGGTGCTTTTGACGATGGTAGTCAATTCAATATCTCACTATGGTATCAACCTAAGCAATACACTAATTCTAATCACTTAAGAATTCCTGATATTAGGGTAGATATATCAAGCAACAGCGAGACAAAAACTTACTATTTTGATGCTAAATATCGTAACTATAAACTGCAAGGACATAAACAGTTTGTTTATGATGTTATAGATGTTGCTAGAGATAAATATTTATATTCTTTAGGAGGAACAGCTAGTTTTATTTTGCATACAGATCAACAAATTGATTTTTGGGGTGAAGTCCCTATCAACAGGGTACTAAAGGAAAAGTTTGATGACACCCTTGGAACAAGTGAAGATAGATTTATCAGCCACAAATATGGAGCTATTACACTTAAGCCAGGTGTTGGTGCGAATAGGCAGCTTAATAGATTAATTAGATTAATGTTTCAGTACCACGGTAGCTTTTCTACCGACTGTCTATTTTGCGGACATAAACTTAATTTGGAACAAGACACTCAGACCAGTTGGATACCAAGTATAATAAGTCAACAAAAATTGACTAGACGTGTAATATCAGGGAGTTTTGGGTCTGGAAAAGGAACAGGCCTATATTGTTCCTGTCCTAAATGTGGTCAATTCTGGGTTGTGCAACATTGCTATGGTAAAAATCACCGTATCCTTAAGTTTCCTAACTGTTTCCATAGACACTCAGATCATCCAGAACATAAAGGAAAATGGATGTATATCTGCCCTGTATGTGGCAGCGACCCTTCTGGGGATAAATTGAATTGACTTGACCAATAATTAAATATTGGGTGCAGTAGCGATTTTTCTTGAAGTTCCATGTATTTCTTTTAGGTTTCTGCCGAGATACGAGAGCAAAAAATTTTGAGTTTTCTTGTTAAATTGGTGAATTTTTATTCACCCGAATTCTTCAACATACCCGTTAACAACTCCGACATCTCCCACAAATCTTTATTGCGGTTGTCATCATAAATCATCAGCGTTCTAGGGTCAGCATGACGGCTTAACTTCTGCACCTTTCGGATATTCCCATCAGTGGCATCCAATGCCGCCGTAATCGCTGAATGCCTGACCCTATGCGGTGACATCGGTTTCTTCACCCCCACCGCCTTAAAAGCTGCCGACACTATTTTATAGACAGCATCCGTAGTCAATCTATGCCCAGTATTATGAAAATCTAACGCCGTAAAAATTGGTAAATCTGCATTCAAATTCCCCCTGGCAATTAACCAATCAGCAAGAGCCGCCGCCACATCAGAAGACATATCTAAATATTCTTCATTCGTTCCCTTACCCTTCCCCAAAACCCTCAACTTGCGCCCATAAAAATCAAAGTCACCAACATTTAATTGACATATTTCCTGGCGACGCAAAGCCAAACCCCACAGCACCAGAAAGATTGCATAGTTGCGTTTGCCAATCAAAGTCTCCCGGTCAAACTGCCCAAGCACAAGTGCTATCGCTTTGCTATCAACCCCCCGCGTATCTCGATAAGCCTTGACCTTCTCCCCTTCTACGTCTTCCAGGGAATAGTTGCACACACCAAGCTTGCGCCCCATCTTCGCCAACGACTTTATCGCCGCCAACCGCCGATTGATGGTCGCCTCCCGCAACCCGGATGCAATCAATTTCGCTTTATATTTCAACACCACCATTACCGCTTGCTCTCGCTGCAAGTGCAGAAACTCCAGCACACTATCCCCAGTCGGCGGTAAACCCGTCATCTTGATAAAAAAATCCTTCAAATCTTTCTCGTAAGCACGTCGAGTATTGGGGTTGCGCTTATCTGCCAACAACTGCGCTAACACATCTGGGTCAGTGTCTAGTTGAGCGTCAAAATACCTAGTGATTGGCGCAGCTAAACACGCCTCCAACTCGACTTTAACTAGCTCTCCCCAAACTGGTTCATTAGGCATAAATGCTCACAGCGTCGTTATTGATAATACAGATTTCCAATAACGTACATCATACCTCGGTAGGCGCGAGCATTAATGTTTACAATCCGTGAACACCTAAATCCGTTTTGCGGAAGTGATAGGGTGTCAATTGATGATGCTAGGTCTGTAATTTCCGGCTTTTGATATCAAAATTGATAGCGGCTGTGTGGTGCAGCAGTGGGGCAAGCCAGTTGATAATCCACCAGACTAGCCCATACTCAGCAACAGCAATGATTATGGTTGAGCGTAGGCGATCGCCGTGGTCTTGACTTGCCTGGGTGAGTTTGTATATATACGTCCGTCTGTACCAATTTCTATACAAGTCCTGAAAGAATCCGATTTCTTGAGGATTGAAGGCATTACTACCCACAGCTTCCGCAGGGCTGCGTTAACCTTGAGCGAATGATGCTCTTATACCGTTGCGCCACATTTGAAAAAACTGATGGCAATGTCCGCAAAGCTCAAAAACTCAGCAGACACGCCAAACTAAATACGCTCCAAAGACTCCAAGTATCACAGTTTGGAATGGAAACCTGAACGCAAACCTGGGCATATATTAACAATGTATTTACTTAAATTAACGTTTGTTTAAAGTGCTTTAATTTCCAATTTTATTGGCATTTAAGTATTATTACTTAATTTTAAATAGCATATACTGGTTAGATTAAATATATATTTTTATACTAAATATTAGGTTATCTTGGGTAATAAGGGTTTCTTGTAGGCTAAGGCATATACTCACACGCACAAGTTTTAAAAACTTTTAAAGCATAAATGCGGCTTATATTGTATTAAACTGGTTGTGTATCAGGTTGTATATTATGATATCAGTTGGTTATTAAACGCTCATGCGTAGCATATTTAACAAGACTAATCTTTATTTTATTAATAATTGTAATCAATTAACCCCTTTGCCGAGCTGGGCAATTTTTTTTATTAATGTAGGGCACTGGCTTGCACAAGCTGAGATACAAAAAAATCGGTTAGTTTTAGGTCTTGCTATTCCCACTAGGAATTACGCTGCCGCTTTAGCAGCACTAGGTGTTGTGCAAGCGAGAGCCAATAGTCCCATCGACAGGATTAACAGTAATAGATATTTTGAACAACTGTGTAAGTTACCAAAAGGTACACCAGTTGTTTTTTATGATTGCAATAGGAGATATAAGGGTATCTATCAAGGTATAGATGAAACTTGTGGTGAAAGGCGACTGCGAATCCAAAGAGAAAACAAAAGTAGTGGTGGTCTAACTAATCTGGTGTCTGTTAAGCAATCCCATAATGTAGCAATTGCACACAAGCCAAATATTAGTCTTCCTAAAAAGCAATCTGGCAGACCTATTATTATTCACAATGAATTTATTGATGGTGTAATTGGTAAACATAATACGAGTGAATTTATAACAAAAACTCGGTTAGATTGTGCCTTGATTGGACGTATTAACACTCTTAAGCATGAAATATTAGAAATACCATTTGCGAGTTTTTCATCATCTAAATCGAAAACTGGGTATTTACAAGATATTTTACGAGTACGTAATTTTTTATCAGAAGGCCAAGCCTATAGGTCGGAAATCTTGTCATCACAGGTTAGTGAGCCTCCACAAACATCAGGTGGATTAGTACCTCATGTAACTATATTCGATGGCGCAACTGGCTTTCTTAAATGGCGTGATGACTGGCGTACTTCCCATTGGATAATTTTACTTGAACGTACAGAACCACATTTTAAAGAAGCAGTAGAAATTATCGATAATGACTATATAAATCGTCATAATTGGGAAGAAATACAAAACATTATTCCGGCTCCTTCTGGAGTAGAAATGGTCGTTTATCAGGAATTTTGTCAATGACTTATATTTCGTTATCAACTGTAGATGAAATTTACTCATGTTGCAGCAGCATTAAAATATACAAAAATCAGTTAGAGCATCATAAATTTCGGATTTTTTGCCTGTCATTGAAAAAATTTGAACAGTCACTTGGTGAAAATGCAGCAGAAGATTACTGGAAGGATTTTTTGCGACCATTGAGACAGTATCGATTTAAACTGTGTGCAGCACCATTACCATTTAACCATCCCATAGCTTGTCAACCAGGAACTATTAAATTTTTAGAAAAGCATCTAAAGAGTTGCAAATTTATATATCCAGATTTTGACTCACCAGCAAATAAAATATTTAATTGTTTAGTTGATTTATCAATATGTGATGATAATCCGCTGCTAGATTTTCTAGAAAAAAATTACCCCAATGATTCTTTACTGCTCAAAGAATCATATCTAATTTCCGCAGTAGAAAATATATTATTTACCAGCCATAAACTTAAAAATAATACCATATTAACACCATCTCACTTACGTACAAATAGCTGTTATAAAAGATTAGTTGTTATAGGTGCAACACTCTGGTTTCCTGATTACATTTTTACCGCGCCACGAACCTATGAAATAGACATAGTTCAGTATAGTTGGATAAAAGATAAATGGCAGCCTAAGCCAGTATTTATAGCCTCTCCAGATAATGTAATACAATCAAATATTGTCTATTTACCGATTTGTAACACAGAAGAGATAAATACAAAAAATACCGATATTGCTCAAGAAGATTATCTTCATCCAGATGAAATCATTCTTCCTAGCACCAACACCAACTGGATACAGATAGGGAAAAAAATCTCTACTTTTTCGTCATACATTGATAATGAAGAAAGTATTGAAGCACGTTTGTTTTTATTAGAAGGAGAAATAGCTGTTTTCCTTGATGCTAATACTAAAGCACTGGTAATTGATTTGGTCGAGAATGGTGAATCGCAGGTAAAAAGAGAACTGGTTACTGATATTGAAACAGGTATGTTTATTATTCTCCGCACGAATGGAGGAGGTGATTATATTATTCCATTAGCAAATTATATCTTAGGAGAAAAAGCTCAATACTTTAGAGAATTACAACGACTGTGGAAAACTCGTCTCAAGAACAAAGTAAGTTCAAGTAGTTTACAAGATGTTAGTTGGAGGCTACTAAACTTAGGTTCTAAACTTGCTAAACATGAGCAAAATATTCGTACTTGGATGTCTAGCAGAAACATCAAACCCAAGGATGAGAAAGATTTTAACGCTATATTAACTTTTGTTGGTTTGGCAGATAGATTAGAAGAGTTCCATGAAGCCGCAGAAGAAATTTACCGCGCTCACTATCAAGCTGGTAAACATATTCGTAAATTACTTATGAACAAAGTTCGTACCTCTAACTTACAAAAGCTAGAGCAAATAGGCAAAATGGATTTTGAACTCTCCGAAGCAGATGGCGGTAGCATGACTGCATTTCGGGTATTGGATATTCATAGAGAAATAATTATGCTTCCCTTTTCAAAAATTGCACATCCTTTTCAACTAGATGGTGAATTTGCCAATGACTAAACATATAGAAAATAGAGGTAAAATTATTCAAGCACTTCGAGAAGAGATGGTAGGGCCCTCACCACAAGGAAAACCAATAAACTGTTCTGGTGAAATTAGTTTCAATTCGGCGAAAGAAGGTTTCTATGGTCCCTGGAGACAAGATAATGGTGAGGAAATTCTACAAAGAGATTCACCCACAATAAGGTATGGTGTCGGAATACTTTATCCATTAAATACAAAATCAGAAAATGAGGATTTAATATCAACCAATTTAGATAAAAACCTGACTCAAGATCATCAGCAAGAAGAGATAGATATTATTACAAATGAGGTGAAGGAAAACGTTGAGAAAATCAAAGAGCAAATATCCGAAATAACTGAAGATAATGCAGATGATTTTAACTTGTCAGCAGCTAACGCATCTAAACCCAGTAGTATGGGTATCAGCTTTTTAGCAGAGTTTCCAGACAAATCAGTTTTAGTGATTAAAATTTCTGATTGTGGTCGTTATTATCCAAAAAAAGTGAAAGTTGGTGGAGATGAAGTCACCTGGTGGCTGCGTAAATCAGTTAATTTTACAACAGAGTTTGCTGCTGAGGATATCTGTTATACAAAAGAGAGGAAGCTAGTTAAAACTGAAAAGATAGATGGACTTGAACTGAGTATTGAGGTGTTCTCTAGACCAGATCCGAAAAACAGAGAAGGCTTATGTTTATTAACTGTTTGTCTAATTAATCGGACAGATGGAGCTGGAGATGAAAATTGTTTATTTCAGACAGGCTTTACAGTAAATATTGTTTGCGAAAAGGGTGAGGCGCATATATTACCTTATCCTAAACCAGACTTTAACTCTGATTCTGAAGAACGCTCTCTATCGCTACTTTACCGCAAAATGGAAACCTACGCGGTAGGACATGGTTGTGCAGCTGATTGGGATAAAGAATCTATTGCTGGTAGAGTTAAAGCTGTAACAGCAGAATGTCTTCCTGCTTTTGAAACCCCAAGTATTACTCCTGATATTGGTATAGAAGTACCGATGGCTCCCTTGGCGGGGTTAGTACAAGATGATGATGGTTTTGCATCTCTGTCAGAAGTTGTGAGCCGTTATGAACAGTGGATTAATCAGAAAGAATCTGAAATTTCATCTCTTGATGCAGAATATCAAGATGCTGCTAATTGGCATATAGAAGAATGTAAAAGAGCCGCTGAAAGGATGAGGAATGGGCTGGATTACTTACAAAATAATGCCCAAGTTAAG
>AP018321.1 GCA_003990705.1 Nostoc sp. HK-01 | reverse complement strand
GAAAATTGCCAGAATGCTGCAATCAGGGCAGGATTTCCGGCTGAGTGCGGAAGAGAAATGCTTGAGGGTTATCTTCAAGACCTTGCACAAGGTTGGTCACAGCAGCAGTTTGAAACATGGTTTATGGACATGGAAGCTAAGTATGGTTCTCGTAGCAAGAGTGGAATCTCATTGAGTTGTTTGTACAGAAATATTATGCAACGGGTCAATACTGATGATTTTGTTTTAACTACAGAGCTTAATTCGCTCCCTAGATAGATGAAGTAGTGCGGTTCATGCACACAGATAGCGATTATGTCATCTGTCTGACAGTCGGATTTTACAATCATCCTAAAGGTGCATGAGAAGAAATTGCTGATGTTGAATAACTAAAAAGAAGAGAAATTCGGCAGGAGTTAGCAATGCTGGGTTATTGCCGATTTTTTAGATTCTTTTAATTATTATATATGCAATTATCTGGTAAAGGAAATCATGCAGGCAGAAAGCACTGCAACATTAACAAACAAACTAGTGCCGCAGTTTTGATTGCCGCCCTTGAATGTATTGAAGATGCTCAGAATGCTGCTAGTGATGCTGAATTTCCAGCCGAATGCGGAAGAGAAATGCTTCAAGGTTGTCTTGAAGACATTGCACAAGACTGGTCTGATGAGCAGTTTCAAAGGTGGTTTGATGGGATAGAAGCAAAATATGGTTCTCGTAGCCCTCTAGGAATTTCCATGATTGGTTTATACAGGTGCGTTGTGAGAATTATCCAGATTTATGACACACGATTATCGATTGAACTTATGTTCGTGAAGGATAAATGAAGCTAGTTAGGAAAAACTATTAGGGTCTAAATCAGTCGGAAATACAAAAACTTCTTTACCTGATTGGTTCCAAATCCTGTAATGAAGTTCAATTGCTTTTAACAAATAACAGTACTTAATTGGAACCCAAGAATTATCCCTGTAATATATAACAACACGGTCATTTACATACTCTTTCTGAGGAATTGGCACCTGCCAGGGCGAGGTTAATATAGGACTCTGAGCAATCAGTGCAACCATAAGCTACAACATTCTCTACCTCATTTTAAGCTCCATCAATTTAGATATTATTGATTAACAATTTGTTATTACCAGCAACCTCAGTAATGTTCTTAACTCCTCCAAAAGTAATATAAATTCTTTGATTCGGTCAAATCGTTGTAGGTTGTGGATCACAGGGTTTAAAGTCAGGGGATGAGAATCAATCGGCTCGGACGATGGGGCGGACTTCAACTGAACTTTTTTCGTTCCATACGCCATATCCCGGTGCTTACAGGTATAACTGTCTCTAGAAGTTTGCCTTGGCTTTGAACACGAATAGTATTGTCACCAAGTCGCCATACTCCAATGGCTTGATTCTGTGAGGGGGAAAATTCTCCTTGGTAATGAATTGGTGGATGTTCCACTTGATGATCTAATCTAATGCCGTACTCAGATAACCAGTAATCAAATAATGTTTTCAAGCCTGTGGGTGTTGCAACGTAAAGCACAGGCATTCGTTTAAAGAAGGAAATTTTATCACCTGCTATTTGTCCAAGTACAAAACCTGGCTCTGGCATTCCTCTTTGCGGATCATCTTGAACTTGCCCTCGAAATCTACCAAACCAAGACTGTTGCAGCACTAATGTAAAGGGAACACTTAGTTGATGAAAAGGATATAATTCGTTTGGATCATAAGAGTATTCACCAATCCAAGTACCTGTAATATTCCAACGTGTCATAGTCTCCACTAACCAAGCGAAACATTTTTTGAGTAGCATCTGGGGAAAATTCTACACTGTTGCTTTGACGCGAAAGATCAATCTGGGGCTGGGGTTGCTAGGCAGCGTTGATATCACTCACTCTCTTGCTACGATTTATCAACTAGACAAATCACCATTGCTCACTCAATATTGTCTATCACAAGTATTGTTGCCCTTCCTTCAACAAGAGCGCGATCGCCCCCCGGTGCTAGATAATGGTGTGTGGTAGTGGAAACTGCTATTACTACCTTGTCAATAAAACTAGTACTCTGCCAAGAGAACTTTGCGTGGTGGCAGGCAGGGGAAGCTGGGGGGCTGGGGAGGGATGAATTTTCTCCCCCTGCTCGACCTACACAGCAATTTTGGGTTGGTAAACTACTAGTAGCAAAGTTTTAAATGTATCAGGTGGTAGTAGTGTTGATGGAACCAATGTCATTCAGTGGTCAAAAGGAAATGACGATAACTCTAAATGGAAGTTTCTTGACCAACTGCTGTTAATACTGAAAACTCAGTCCTGGTAAGCGTTGAGCTTGTTTGCAAATAATCCTGGCTCAAATGAAATTATAGTTGCAAATAATCCTGGTTTGAAAATGTCTTGATTGCAGGTTTGGGCATTTATAATTGCATATCAATGCTTTGGGCAAGAGTAACATCATTCATGGTAATTCCACCTGCATCGTGGGTTGTCAGTTGAACTGTAACCTGGTTATAAACATTGAACCACTCTGGATGATGGCCTTGAGTTTCTGCAATCAGTGCAACGCGAGTCATAAAGCCAAATGCTGCGATAAACGAGGTGAATTCAAAGTGGCGGTAGAGTTTACCGTCTACAATCTTCCAATGATTTAGTCTTGCGAGCGCGCGCTCCAGTTCATCCGGTGATAGCACAGCGCAATGTACCAATTGATTGCCAATCATACAATTTATGTCTCCAATCGATTTATCAGAATTGCGTCAAACTTGAAGGGCATCATCTCCTGTTGGATGCCCTTCAAAGCCTGATCAACGGGAGATGATGTCCTCAACAGTCGATTAATGAGCCTGTGCTGCGAGAGTGGGGGAGATCGCATCCCGCAGATAAGGACGGCTATACCAACTCCAGAGTCCTTCGGTCCTGGCACAATGTTTAATTCGGCACGCCACTCGTCTATAGGACGTTCCAGTCCTTCTTCAAACTTCACCGGAAACAAGGGTGTAGCTTGCCGTGCAATGCGGATGCCTTGAGAAACCAGGTCAAAATTATATTCCAGAGGAGAATTGATGCCTTCCCGTGCTTGATTAGCCATGAACGCTAACAACGAACCAACCAAATCAATGAACGTGAATGCGGGATAGCCAATTTGCCCAACCGTCACTGAAATCACTCCCAGTTCACCGTAGTCATCAAAGCTAAAGCCCGTCAAAATATGATGCAGATCATGAGTTTTGCGAACGCGATGGGTAATATAATCGACATCTGATTCAATCTTTCGGAGGCGATAGAACCCTATATCATAGTTCATAGCACTGAGAACACGAGCATAAGTCCAACCCAATGAGCCTTCCGGCAGCTTCAGCAAGGTTTCCAGATCAAAATCTGGGCCCATATAACGCTCATCAACTAATTGTGCTGAGTCTGGATTTTGACGGACAACCTGCAAACATCTTTTCATTTGCTCACTATCAGTCAAAGCATCCTCAATATCGAAGATGTTTTGCGTGTCAACTCTCCCCCCAGCAACCATGTCAACTAAAGACAGCAGTTTATCAACATTTTCAGGAGTTGCTAGTTCGTTGATATATTTGAATCCCATGATTGTTACCTCGCGGTGCGTTGTTTGTTTTCGACAACTGCATCCTACGGTGACTCCACAGGTAAGCAATAGGGGATTTTTTTGATATAGGTCAAATTTGATTAAGATCAAATTTCCTGGGCTAGATGACGGCGGCGTTGCTGATTTCGATATCTGGCGCGGATGCGACTGAGGGTTTCTTGGGTTACTCCTAAATAGGAGGCAAGATGTCCTAGCTTGACGCGTTCAAGGATATCAGGGTGTCTGTGAACGAGATTCTCATATCGTTCAAAAGCGGTTTGAGTTTTCATGAGAAAAGCCCATTCTGCTAACTCAATATAATAATGTTCTATCAATAATCGTCCAATCTTATTCCATGCAGGGTCGTTGTCGTAAAGATATTGCAACCCCTCATAAGTTGTCACAAAAAACTGGCAATTTGAAACTGATTTAATATTTTCTTTACTTGGTTTTCTCGAAATAAAGCTATGAGGTGAGTAAATAAAATCATCTTCAAATGCAAACCTTGACGTAATCTCCTTGTCTTCAACATAGTAAAATTGCCGAACTACCCCTTTAACCAGAAAATACAAATAGTTTGATATTTCACCTGACTTCAGGAGTTGATAGTCTTTTGGGAACTCCTGGTACTTGAAAAATTTACGAACATTTTCCTGCTGTTGTTTACTGAGTATGACTACTCGATCTAAAACTTGAAATAGCTTTTCGTATTGATCAATTTCTTGCTGCATATACATCATGTATGTATGGGTGAGTATAATCACTCTAAATTCTAGGCAAAAGTATTCTACAGTTAAGGAGATTCCAAGTGAAAGACGGAGTATTTTTTCATCATCAAGAGGATGTTTACGATTGGGAGGGGAAACCACTCAAGAGAGAGATTCGTAGTCAGATCACTGTAAATAATATTGTGAGAGTTTCGGTAAAGCATAGTTCTGGTTATTCCGAGGGGATTTACGTGCAAATTACCGCAGTGGAGGGGTCGGATTTGGTTGAAATTGTCCAAGATACTTACCGCCAATTTTTTGAAGGGGAAACAATATACGTTGAAAATGGCGAGTCAATTTGCTTCTCGCGTGCCGCCATAATAGAAGTGCCTTTAAATTGGGATGGGAATGAGAATCTATTTGATGTCGTCAAGGGGTAAAAGTAGCCAAGGCGATTTTGCCGCCATGCGTCGTCTGAAAATCATAACCAGACTATGTTTCAGAAAAAAAAATTGACTCTTTGAAACGGTGGCAACATTTGACGAGATTCAATACTAATATTCGGTTAGGCGATCGCCTTCACAAGCGTTCAGCCAAAAAGTTGTGAGTTTTCCCGACGACGGGAATTGCAAACTTCCCAATCAGACGTTAGTGGGATTTAGCGAAGTAACGATATAGCGAAATAACGAAATCGCCCCACTTACACAGAACAGAGATCGCCTGGGGGTGGAAAATAGATGGACTGATTAATCGGCAGGTAGTTGAAAAAGAAACTATAAATCCCGTGCCGGGATTTGCTAAGGCAGTGCAGATAAACTCATCTTGATATATCAGGCTACTGGCTTTCCCAAAGCAATCTGCAACTGTCTCTGTAACTGTTTGACCTGTCTCTGTAACTTCTTGTTCTCTTTCTGCAATTTTTCTATTTCATCAACCTTAGTTACAGCGCCTCTATCTGTAACTAAAGAGTTGGTTACAGATACGCTCTTGGTAACTTTCCTCTTCAACTTCTCGTTCAATTGCTTGGCGACCGCCTCCAAATTTTCAATAGTCAATCCCTCATCCAGCCCGACGTAGCATTTGACCAGATTGCCTGATTCTTTGCGATAAGCATACCAGTAACTACCCTGCCCCTTAGTTCCCTGCTCCTTTCGCACCGTGTAAGCGGGTTCACTCGACATAGGGCAGTAACGAAACGATTCAGCATTCATTAACCAATCCTGCCAGTCATCCCAATCCGCCTCCAGTTCAATCTCTCTGTTGGCTGGAGTTTGAAAGATGCCTCGTGTCACAGTTGGCAACGAAGGTTTTCTTGGCATAGCTTTTGGGCAACTCTTTTTACTACTATATATGTAACTAAAAAATAGTTACATAGACACCTGTCAATCGTATTTAGTTATGTCCACCTTCACAATAGTTCAGCCAAGATTGTTTTCCCGTCGACGAGAATTTTCAAGCTTGAAGACTAAGCATCAAATGAGTATAACGAAGTAACGAAATCGCTAATTCTTTAAATCGTTATTTCTTTAAATCGTTATTTCTTGCTATAACGAAATCGTCTTTACACGAGAACGAAAACACGATATAAATAATTCGCTATAGGGCGAAAGGACGACATCAAGATGGCCTTATTAGTGGGAGTGATTTCCCAAAAAGGTGGTGTATCAAAAAGCACAATTGCTCGGCTCATTGCCCGTGAGTATGCAGCAGCAGGTTGGGATGTAAAAATTGCAGACCTGGATATCTCTCAAGGCACGAGTACAGATTGGAAACAACGCCGAGAGGTCAATGATATTCAGCCGGAAATAGCAGTCGAGCAATTTCGCACGGTAGCTCAAGCTTTAAAACACGCCGATGTTTATGACCTCATGATATTGGATGGCCCACCGCATTCTATGCAAGGAACATTGGAGATTGCCCGTGCAAGTGACTTGCTTGTCTTACCCACCGGCTTGTCACTGGACGACCTCAAGCCATCGGTGCTTTTGGCACATGAGTTGGTGAAAGCCAAAATCCCTCTCGAAAAAATTGTCTTTGTCTTATGTCGAGTCGGCGATCGCGAAAATGAAATTGAGGATGCCCGCTCGTACATCCATAAAGCAGGTTACGCCACGATAGAAGGGTCTATCCCCGAAAAGATGGCTTATCGACAGGCCAGCGACAACGGTCGTGCCATTTCGGAAGTCACGTTCCCAACTTTAAGGCAACGGGCAGAACAAGTAGTTCAAGGGATTATCGATTTGTTGAGTGAGGAATAAAAATGTATGTCCACTAAACCACCCCCACCACCACGTAAATCAACCAAAACAAATAAAGGTGAACCACCCGCCATCGATGAAACGAAATCCAACTTAGAGAAACCTGAGCCTGGGGAATCGGCCAACCTGAATTTTAAAGTTAGTGCCGAATTCAAGAAGGATTTCAAAATTGCGGCGGCTACTTACGGTTGTACCCAGGTTGAGCTATTACAGCGTATTTTTAAGTTCTGGACAGAGAATCAGGGTTAATCGTTATTTCGTTTTTTCGCTAAATGACGAAATAGCCTTTTCTTGCTTTCTTGCTTTAGCGATTTCGGTAAACTGAAACAGCAGCTGACTTTTCACGGGATGTGGAAAAGGAGAAGTGGTTCGCGGAGAATTTACGCGAACTAACTTTTATGGTTGGCGATATTTAGAAGTTTCTTCGATTAAATCTTTCAGCCCAAGGTTGAGGGACTCAATTGATCGATCTAAAGCTTGAATTTTGGCACGGCGGGTAATTTGTTCAAGAGCATCTATGTAAGCTTGACTACCAGATTTACCTAAATGCTGATATCGAGACAATTTACCATCAGTCTTTGTAGGAAAAATTGGTGAAGATGCCTGTAGTTTGTAATACCAATAATTATCAGTCCGCCCCTTAGCTTGGTAACGAACAATCCAACAGGAAGCGGGAGCGACCTTACCCGAAGCGAGTATTGAATGAATTTCTTGCTCAAGACGTTGTTTGGTTTTGGCTACTGCGTCTATACGTTTGGCTAAATCATCTTGAATTGAAGATTTTGGCGACAGGGGCATATAACACACTCCGATTTGGTTCGCGTATAATATCCGCGAATTATTTTCTGATGGAATCAGGCAGGTGTTTAGCTTTTGGAACGCATTATTTAAGATTTTGGTGTAGTAGCCAACCTTGGCACAAGGTTTCTAACTCTAACCAACCTCTCCATAAAACTTGTATACCGATGGCACTGTTTTTCCGATGTTCTAGGTATCCTCCCAGGCGGGCGATAGCGCGGATTGCCCAGTCAACAGTAAATTCGATATCTTTTTTCAGTTTAGGTGGGCTACTAGCTATCAATACATCCATTTGTTCTTTTGTTAACACCACACTAGCGTCAAGATGCGGACAGTTACGGTACAAATATGTCATTCGTAATAACTGCGCGGCAATCACAGTTAAAAATCCCAACATTGTTGACATACTTTCACCAGCTAATCGATAGCTTTCAGCTTGGCAACCAGATTTTAGAATCTTATGATACTCTTCAACCCGCCAACGGTACGTATACCAACGGAGAATTTGAGTTGCTGATTGCTCCGAATCAACTAGCTCAGTAGTTAGTAGCATCCACTCTACTGGTTCACCATTTTCTGGACAATTAATTTCTCTGGCATAGACTGCATAAACATGAAAACTGCCTTGATTTTTTAGCCGTGCGGGAGGACTAATTGATACTGGACAATATCTAACTTCTAAGGTGGCAGTTCTGGCATGACGTTTTTTGGTTTCGACTAGTTCAACGTCTTTAACAAACTGGACGGGAGTGGAATTTACGTATGACCATAGATGACCATTTTCGCCTTCTAAACAACGGTTGTGTGCCGCCCTGACTACTACACCTGCATTTTTAGTTTGACTGATTTGAGCGAATACTTCTGCAATATCGCCTTCTCTATCAAAAACATGAATTATCTTCGATGATAATCCCCCTACTGGAATTTCTAACTCAGAAAATTGTTTTTCTATCTTTGAGAAAGCTTCAACCCATCGATAAGATTCTTTTTCTTTAAATTCTTTATTTCTCTTAGCTTTTCGCTCTTTTTTTAGACGATCTTCTTTAAGTTCTTGAGTTTCATTACTCGGTTGTGGTGCTTTATGCTCTCTATGCCACAGCTTCTCCCACAATAGCCCTAAAGGTTGTCCAAAATCAGGCTCTAAAGCTAAACAACTGTGTAGAATTAATCCATTTCCGCCATTACCTATTGGGCCGTATTCTTCTCTTTTATCTAATATTTTTTTGTAATCTAAAAAAGTTGTATCTCCTACAGCTAACACTACAGGAGTGCCGTTTATTTCTTGGGCTGTTTGTTTAAAATAAGGTTGAGTCAACTTTTCAAAACTGGTTTTTGGATTCGAGAAAAATTCGTAACCACGCTTGAGGTCACTGGCAGTTTTAAATATTTTTGATAAAGGCTGACCATATTTTACCGATAAAAGTTCACCTATTGATGCTGCTCGTTGAGTTAAACGTTTGTCTCCAAAGTTACACTCCCCATACAGGTTCTTTTCTAATATTTTCATTTGCGCTCATTTACACACCTACCACGACAATATCTAAAATCACAAGTTAATTCTCTAGCATTGGTTCGCGTAAGTCTTACGCGAACCACCTTCCCTTTTCCACATCCCGTGAAAAGTCAGAAACAGCAGCAGTGGGCTGAAAATGCCAAGCTAGAGGTAGAAATAAATTGGTTGCAATCAATTGGGATTAGGCTATGGGCATTGATGAAATACTTAAGGCTTACCGGGAAGAAATTTTAAGAATTGCTGCTAAGTACGGGGCGTATAATGTCCGGGTGTTTGGTTCAGTAGCCAGGGGGGAGGCCAGACCAGATAGTGATGTAGATTTTTTGGTAGAACTTGAACCCCAACGAACCTTATTAGACCAGATTGCTTTAATGCAATCACTTGAAGAATTACTGGGGCGTAAAGTAGATGTCACTGAGACTGAAACTCTACATGAGTTGATTAAAGATAAAGTGTTGCGGGAAGCTGTGGTGTTATGAGAGATGACAGGCTTTACTTGAGCAACATTAAGGAATGTATTGAGCGCATCGAATCTTATACCCAGGATGGTAAAGAAGCATTTTTGCAAACCACGATAATTCAAGATGCGGTAATTAGAAATTTTGAAATAATTGGGGAAGCAACCAAGCGGTTATCTCCCGAAATCAGAGCAGCTTATCCCGATGTCCCTTGGCAGCAGGTAGCCGGTTTTAGAGATGTACTGATTCACGATTATTTAAAGGTAAACTTGAATCGAGTTTGGAGCGTGATTGAGCAGAATCTGCCCCAACTCAAGGCAACTGTTGAGTCGATTTTACAAGAATTGGGGGATGAGAATTAAACCTCCACCTCTGTCTTAAGTGAGCTTTGATGAACCTATCCCACTAATAAAATTCTGTTAATCCAGATATGAATTGTGGCTAGAGAAAGAAAAGCATTGAAGCAAGCAGAGATCCGCTCCCATCGCACAACGAGACGGCGATATTTTCTTTGATACCAGGCAAAACAGCGTTCCTGTTGAAAGCGTGGAACTGACATTTTAATTGGTCTACCTCGATTTTTCTTGGTCTTCCAAACACGCTTAGGTAATTGTGGCCTGATACCACGTTTACGCAAGGCTGCACGTTTATCCTTAGAATCGTAACCTTTATCAGCCGCAAGAACTTTAACTCGTTTACGAGGTCTACCGGGTTTATTCGTTTTGACTTTAACGCTATCTAATAGTGGTAGAACCTGCTCTCGTTCATTACCATTAGCAGGGGTTGTGCGATTAGCTAAGGGCATCCCGTTCCCCTCTGTGAGCGTATGTATCAAAATTCCTTTACCCTTATGACCATACGCAACCCCTTCACCGCCACCTTTCCCAGGGGGAAAAAGACCCGTCCACTGCGCCGTAGTTCCAGTTGATTAATCCTTTTTCTTCTGCAATGCCTAATATACGCGCTTGTAGATTATCTAATGTGCCATCTTTGTGCCAACGTTGTAGCCATCTGTGCGCGGCACTCTTGGATGCCCAGATCTCTCCAGTGGGAACATCACACCAACGACAGCCTGTTATCAACATATACAGTAGGGTATTCAGTACGTGACGAAATGGTGCATGAGGCATTCCCCGCCCTTTCTTTTCTGCTTCCTTGGGAAATATATCTTCAAACAGCTTCCACTCAAGATCACTTAACCCTTCAAATCTCCCCGCCATACCCTAATACAACTTACCGTCATCAACAGCAGATTATCATATTGCTGGTATTAGTGGGATAGGTTCATGCCAAGCCCCGCCTTCCTACATTGTTGCCTCTATGCAATAGGTACGCTCCGCTTCAAGCGATCGCAAATCTCGACGCTCTTGATGGACGCAGCAATAATTCCCGTCCACGAGAATCGGTATCGCCGCAGGAATGCTGTAGTTTAAGATTTTGGTCTAATTAAGAATTTAAGCCTATGTGTTGCTATGAAGAACCAATTAATCATCTATTTAATTAGGTGCAAGTAAGAAACCGAGTTAAGAAAGATTTTGATGATTTTGCTCTTAAGCTTTATAAATAAAGCTGACAGCCGCCTATACTGTTTAACTTCCTTGCGAAGTCGAGGTCGTTGCCTTTGTGTTATATATGCTATGTCTGTTTCCCTAAGCTTCTCATTTAAACTTCAATCCCTTCTAAAATTTTCCTATAATAGCTGACACTCATCATTTAGCTTGTAAGCTTACTATTGTGTTTCTTATATATAATTTTTACTAAATTAAATATCAGGATAATTACTAAAATTGCAGGAATGACTACTTTAAAGCCTGCTATTACTGATGTATAAAGACGAGGAGAAGGAAGGCAAGAACGTACATCTTGATTTCCACAGACTATGAATTGCAAAAGCATTTGCCCTAGAAAAGAACATAAAAATGAAAGTAGACCAAGATATATCCAGCCTAAATTTTTAGACCACAGGCTATCTTCTAAATGTTGCTCTGCTGTGTTTAGTGGAGTAGTATCATGCAGCGTCGCCTTTAGAGTTGATTTTCGTCTTTTTCTTTGATTTTTTTGTTCATACCATTGAGAAATGTTTTTCCCTGCTAACCATCCTGCGAATCCAGCAATTACAGATGCAAGTACAGAGCTAAAACCAATTAAAACTGCTGAGGATGGGGTCATGTATTGGGAGGAAAAGTACCAAGGGCCAAAGGTTGCAACCCCGACTCCAGCTACAAAAGCACTAATGACTTTGACTATCAGATTATAGAGCCAAGGATACTTTAATGGGTAAAAGAATAGACAGGTTATGAAACTCAGCAACACCCCATTAACTAACCCCAGTCCTAAGCCTAATCCAGTACCAAATGCTGCCGTCCAGATTGAGAATATCATGAAAGCACAGCCAAAAAGTGCGCCCAGTACGCTTCCAGATATTAGCCCTATTATCACGCTTCGTAAGACAATGTAAAGTGCTAGTTTCAGCCTTAATATAGGCCTTTGACGCTTTGAACCATACTGATGACTATTAATCATTGTTATTTTCTTAACAGGCACGCTTTTAATCTATTATGCGGTCGTGTCAAGACATTTACATACTAATCCCTGTAAATCTCACTTCCAATTGCTTGCAATGATGCATATCATCTTTGAATGTGCTTTAGAGTTAGTAAGTAATAGTTAAGAAAGATAGAAGTGTACCAAACAAGATTTGCTTCTGGACACGTTTTCAGCAGCCAATGTGTCGCACCTTGATTGCGACGCAGAGGCGATCGCAACTTTCTCCAAGAGCCTGCTCTCGCACGACCTCGCAAGAAAGGTGAGCAACATTGGCTCTCAAAAGCATTGATATCGCTTGGTTGTGGCTACAAAAGTAAGAAAATCCAGTAAATAATTGCTTACTTTGGGCTTGATTCAAGCATTTTCATCATCTGTTGTAAGATGTGATCGTAGCCACACAACTACCAGTGCGATCGCCCCAGATAGCACAGAGAATATGCTCTGCACTATGAGATAGACACGTAATAGATGCTTGAATATAAAAGTCAAACAAAAACTTAAAAATTCTACTTATGTCGGACATCGAAAACTTAGGGGTGAGTGTAGAGGAATATTTGGATGGACTAGCAGCAGGCATTGATGTTTTGGAATTGAAGCGATTAGAAGCAAGGGGAATTCCCACACACTTGGCTTTAGAATTGATGGTAATTATGCCAAAAGTAATTGATGGCACAGCTACCCCTGAAGAAGTTGTCAGAGGGCTAATGATTATGTCTCCATCCCTCAGACAGCAAATTGAATAGTTTAGATAATTACTACATTGGTTCACTTTGGGTTGTCATCTTCTACCAGTGCCTTTAATTGAGCCAACAGTTTTTCTACCTTTGCTTTTTTCTTAGGATCATCCCAAACGTTGGATTTTTTTAAACGCCGAAATGTTTCATCAGCTTGGTTTTTTAATGATGGAGTCTCTGGTTGAGACTGCTGCTCAATTTCTTTAATTTTGCGCTTAATTTCGCTTAATGAGAGATTATAGGCGCTCGCATCATCTAAGAGTTCTTTTCTTATTGACTCATCTTGAACTCGTGCGATCACTTTGGCTTTACTTGTCTCTAGTTTCCCCTGACGTAATACCTCTAAAATGTCACTGGGTAAATTCAGCAATGGCAGACGATTGCTGATAAATGAATCTAGCTTAATGTTGCCGAGGGAGGTTAGAACTTCTTGCACTATAGCAATTACATCATTGCCAATAACGTTATTGGCAGCAGTTCTACCACGTTCTTGATTTTGAATGTGATGTAATAGTGGTGGTACTTCTGGAGGTACAATCTTCAACTTAACAGCCAAAAGTCGCACAACTCCATCGGTTTCTTCAAGGTCAGTGAGTGCTGAACGGGCAAAGTTTTCAATCAGGGCAATTTCTAGAGCATCTTCATCACTAAGAGAACGGATAACTACAGGGACTTCTGCTAGTTCCAGAATCTGGGAAGCTCTGTAGCGTTTTGCCCCTGCTACTACTTCGTGTTTGTCACTGCCAGGGATAGGACGGACTAGGAGTGGTTCGAGAATGCCGTTTTTTCTGGCAGAAGCAACAATTTTGTCTACTTCTTCTGGGTCGATGTAATACCGCAGTTCTTCTTTGGGCAGCACAATCAAACTTAGGGGCATAGTTGCCTTAGTCTGGTTGATATCATCCCTAAAGATAAAATCTTCTACCATTCTTCTATCTCTTGCCATTGACTACCCCCAAAGCTTCGGTAAAAAGTGCCTCAAAATCTTTGGCGGCACGTTTGGCAGTTGCTCCTGGTAGTCCCCAAACAGTTGTTCCTTGCCCTGGTGCATCAGCAATTACCTGGAGGTCATACACCATTGTTTTTAGTAGAGGAAACCCCGTATTTTTCTCTGATAAAGCTCTTTGAGCATCTTTGAGTAACACAGTTCCTTTTTTAGCCTGATTTAAAAACAAACCAACATGGGGCATACCAGAGCGTAGTTCTCTAGCCTGACGTAAAATCCTCACCATTTTTGATGTGCTGTGCATATCTAGACCGGCTGGTTTACAGGGTACTAAAGCCAGGTCACATCTAGATAAGATTGCCTTGGTTGTCTCACTAAGGCTACCTGGCCCGTCTACAACTACAGCATCATATTGTTCTGCTAAAGTCGGCAGTTCATCAAATAAATCATCCGGGTCAATCATTGTTTTACAGGGCAGTTGCAGATCTTTCATCCAGTTGGTGCTGCTTTGTTGTGCATCTGCATCTACAATCATCACTGTTCCCTGCTGGCTTAACCAATATGCCAGATGACCAGATACAGTAGTTTTACCAGCGCCCCCCTTCTGGTTTGTTAGCCCAATAATCATAATTTTTTCAGTATGCTCAATTTGCTATTGCGCTTGTATCCGGCGCAATTAACTTCTACTATTTAGTTGCAATACTATCAGTTTTTTAATTAGATGGGTAATTTGATAGGGTGCCTAGCTTGCTTGCGGCCGCAGGCATGATTACTGTTGCTCCAATAGCGCCAAAATATCACGGAATCGCCCAACCATAAATTAAAAACCTATCCCTTACCTTGGTGTTAGAGACGAAATCTTTACTATCTCTACTAATAAAGCTGAGGGTGCGATCGCTTTTGTTCGTATGGGTATTTAGATATCGAAGAATCAGGAACAGTATTTGAGCTACTTATATTCGTTCTATGGCGCGGCAACTCCGCCAAGTGGCCAAATTCTATACTGCATCGCTCATGCTGCGGATATTTGGGTTGTTAATTTTTTTGGATAGTCTCTGGGTAACTGTCTTACATCTCAGTTTTGCATGACCTGGGAATAACAGTTTAGTCAACTTGACACAGTTACTACAGAACAGGAGGTGGTGATACTCATTAACACCCACATTATCAGAGGTGGGCAACTTAGGTCAGATGTGTTAGACACCGGACATTTTATTGAACGGGAACTCTAACTTTGAACTTTGGGAATAACAGCTACGGCTGTCAGTTGACAGAGTTACTAAGTGTGGTGAGTGGTGACATTACTTGGTAGAAGTTGCCCAGTTTTTGCGACCACCAAAACCCCACATTAAACAAAGTAGGTACTAATCACACCTATTACTAACACTGGTTTGGTAGCTAAGGCCACCAAGCCAGCATCAAAAAATCTTTATTCAAGAGGCTAATTCAATGGTTAATCAAACCAACCCTACACCATCTAATAATACTCTCGTCCGTTCACTAATGAATGCTGCTCTTTCAGTAGGGGTTATGCTTGGCTCAGGTCTGGCGTATGGTTTTGTTCAAACTGCTTTTTATTCTAAGCAGCATGAACAATCTACCCGAACTGAACTATCTCGCTTCGGACGTGCAGAATACGAACAGTTAAAACCGGGAATGTCTTTAACAGAAGTGCGGTCAATCTTGTATCGAGGTATTGAGGTTAACCGTTCTGCAACTATAGCAACCTTTCTCTGGGAAAATGCCGATGGCTCTAAAATCACTGCTGTTTTTGAAAATGAGAAGCTTAAGAGTAAAGAACAGTCTGGGTTGAAGTGAACAAAGGGGTGCGATCGCACCTATCACATTAGCCTTGATACCCTGCGATCGCTTTCCTAATCTTCCCCTAATCAAATCACTTTTGTTCCATCTGGCGGAATCCGCCAGATAGCTTAATGAGTGTAATTGATGTCTCTAAGACTGCGATCGTCATTTTCGCAAGAGGACATTTTTAATAGATATATAAACGCTTGTATCCACAAATACATTTAATCTTCACTCGACTTATACTCTAGCCCTTCACCTTCACCGGGGACTATTTTTTGAGCAGTGCCGTTAAGGATTTCTGACCACATTTCATCAAAGGTAATACCCCGCTTTTTCGCTAAATATTCCACCCTTTCTCTAATTAACTTGTCTCGCTCCTGAAGTTTGGCACATAAAAGAGATTGCGCCTGGGCAACCTTAGTTCGACCATTTACCCATGAATCGACAGTGAGTAAATCATTGTAATACTCACCAAGCGCCGGAATCGCTAACCTTTCATCCTTTCTGGGCATTTCATCCTTTCTGGGGTTTGATTCTACTGCATTCATATTGCTACCTAAGCGATTCTATTGTTCCAGATTTGCCCCAGAGTTGGCACAAAAAAGGATGAACAAAATAATTATCCCAAATATGACCCAAATATGTCACAAATACGCCCACGTTTGATAGGATGCAGAAGTACATAACAAGCTGCTTCAGTTGGCGAACCACAGCCATTAAAATATGCTTAAATTCAAGTCAAAAATTATTGCCATAACAACAAGTTTTGTTCTGTGTGGAACTGCTTTACCAAATCACCCAGTTAACGCGAATCCTGCGGTACTTGCACCCGCCGCTTTTTGTGCAGGCACGGCTGGGGTAGGATGTGTACTGGTTGGAGTTGCTATTGTAGGTGGCACGGCTTACTATATCTGGCGTTCTAGGGATGGGAAGCATTATGCAGCAGACGCAAATGGACAAATCAACAATGAAGAGAGATTAGTTGGTACAGCCAAACCTTTGCAGAGTAGAGCTATTTCTGGGATTGAGGCAGCAAAACTAGGAGATGCTCACTGGGCTAATACTGTTACTGACTGTTATAAGATTGCCAAAAAGATAGGTAAAACACTAAAAAGACAACACCCAGCCGTTGGTGGTGGATACTGGTGTATTTTTCCTGGAGAACAAACAAGTTTTGGAGACAACAGATGAATTTACAGGAATTAGAACAATTCAACGAGTTGAGAGGCGACACGCTTTTAACATCCATCCAGACTTTTCCTAGTTTCAATGCACCAGGATATGAACTTACGGGTGGAATGGAAATTTGTGGTGGAGTCGATGATGCGATCGCTGAGATTGAGACTATTGTGTGGACTGCTGGTTACAAAAACAATCCTGAACATGAATGGAAGTTGGTTAGCTATGAGGTATTTGTACCTCAAAAAATGGTTTTAGTTGGTAATGGCAATATGCAGTCATGCGAAACTGCACCAGTGCATAGTGCTGTCATCTACTGCTATTACAGTCCGATAAAACCAGAAGTAATTAACCAGTTGATTCAACAAAATCAACCTTGGGTTATAGGTAATGAATAATACTTAAAATCAATGATAGGGTGCTAGTACATTGATTCAAGTGATACGTGAACGTGCTACGAAACAGCAGATTGACGAAATGCTCAAAACCTGGGGAGTATTTATCAAAATAGTAGTGGATATCGAGCGTGAAATTTTGGCTGGTGGTGCGGAGCGTCACTATGAATGTGAGCAAGAATTGTTGAAAGATGGTAGTAAACAAAAAAATCTTTGGGGTGCAGATTGGTGTCCTTACACCCAAGAAATGGTGTTTGAATCGATTATTAACATTCGCCCCAGCCAAAACAATCGTACTATGATCATTGAATCCCCCGATATTAGAGAGCGAGTTACTCAGATTACCCTGCAATTACTAGGAGGATTATGATACCGAACTGGAGCGCAATTGAAGCAAGTTTTTTAGGTCAACCCCATCCACAGCAGTTGGGAGAACTGGCAGCTTCTTTGGCACGTCTTAAATCCTGGTGTCAAAAGAATGCCAGCCGTGAATTAGTGCCAGTGTTGCTTTTGGAAAACCTACTATACGTAAATTTGTTACAACAAGAAAGCCAGAGCAATAATACTGAATTAACCCAACTCCAAAAATTGCTAGAAGATTGGCAGCAAAATTGGGTAAATATTTACGATAGTCCGACCGAAACTGCATCCTTGGCTGCGGCTGCGGCTACTTGGTCAGAACGAGTGTTGAATATGTCGGGGTTATTATCTACAGCAGTTATGTAGCTGCGCTGCGATCGCTGGATGTCTGCAATTTCGTAGAGGAAAAAGGAGCGATCGCCCTCAGCACTTTTCTCTGGCAGCATCAGATTTTAATCAATTACCTGCCTTCTCATTGACTTAATTTGACTACGCTTAGTTTTACTGTCAAGACGTTTTTTTTGAGAACTGCGAGTTGGTTTGGTGGGTTTGCGGATTTGGGGCAGTACGACTGCGCTAAGTATGAGTTGTTTGAGTCGTTGCAAAGCTTCTTCGCGATTTTGTTCTTGGCTACGGTGTTCTTGAGCTTTGATGACAACAACCCCATCCTGGGTGATGCGTCGGTCGTTGAGCTTGAGAAGTTGCTGTTTATAGAAAGCGGGTAGTGATGAAGCTTCAATGTCAAAGCGTAAGTGAATGGCTGTAGCAACTTTGTTGACGTTTTGACCCCCGGCTCCTTGAGAACGAATCGCGCTAATTTCGAGTTCGCTATCGGGGATGATGATTTTATTCTTAATTTGCAGCATAACTTATATATAGCTTACCCTATGCGATCGCCTATTCACCGATTACTTCTCCTTTAAGGAGAGTTTGATAAAACAAGGGTAGAGTTTGAGCTACCACTAATGACTACCACCAAGATTTACTTAGTTGTTGGCATTCATAACGTTACTCTATTGGTATTTTACACAGAGGCTGATTGCTGGCAGTTCCGGTTGATTAGTTCTGGTGGTGCAGTGAATGGTTACGCGCAAACTTTACTATACGCCCGAAGCTGCGGAGAAAGCAGGGCGTGAGTGGATTGGACAGGGTAACTAAACTTTGCTACCGTTCTCAATAAGTCCACCAGGGAGGTACTGCCCCTCCTCTAACTGTGTTATCAGCACAGTGCCTCACTTTTCGGCTTCAGGTGGAAGGCGGAAGATGGAGGAATCGAACCCCTACAGTTACCTGTACCCTGGTTTTCAAGACCAGTTGCCGACCCGGAGAGCGGCATCTTCCTTTAAGGGGTGTCTGAGGAGGCTTGAACTCCCTAATGACTGGTTCCACAAACCAGCGCCGCGACCGCTTTGGCTTCAGACACCACAGTGGAATCAAGGGGATTTGAACCCCTAACCTTCCGCTTGCAAGGCGGACGCTCTAGCCAGTTGAGCTATGACCCCATACAGCAGGAGTGGTAAGACTTGAACCTACATCGGTCGATTTAGAAGATCGATGCCTTATCCATTAAGCGACACTCCCATAAATTGGTAGCCCTGACAGGATTTGAACCTGTAACCCTCTGTTTGTAGGACAGTTGCTCCACCATTGAGCTACAGGGCTAAAAGAAAAGAGCGATCGACGAGACTCGAACTCGTACCGTGAGTTTGGAAGACTCTGATGCTGCCTTTACACCACGATCGCATTAGTCAAGCTGGTGACAGGAATTGAAAGAGCAACCTACTGATTACAAGTCAGTTGCTCTGCCAGATTGAGCTACACCAGCATTTGGTAGCGGAGCCGGGATTTGAACCCGGTACGTGAAGGCTTATGAAACCCCAGAGCGCACCATAGCTCTATCTCCGCGAGTACCCCTGACAGGACTTGAACCTGCAACAAACCCGGTTTAAGCGAGCTACGTCTGCCAATTGCGTCACAGGGGTTTGATTTGGTGGGCTGTGTAGGGGTTGAACCTACGCACTTCTGCTTAAGAGGCAGTTGCTCTGCCAACTGAGCTAACAGCCCAAGGTGGGTCGCCCAGGGGTTGAACCTGGATAAGTCCGCTTAAAAGGCGGCTGCATACCCGCTCTGCCAACGACCCAAGTTGGTACTCCCGACAGGAGTTGAACCTGTAACAATTCCGTCCCTCAAACGGAAGCGTTTACCAATTTCGCCACGGGAGCATCAGTACCCTTGACAGGACTCGAACCTGCAAAACACTCGGTCTAGACGAGCGACGGTTTCCAATTACGTCACAAGGGCAAAGGTCGGGATGGCAGGATTTGAAAGAGCAACCTTCAGCTCCCAAAGCTGCCGCGCTACCAAGTTGCGCCACACCCCGTTGGTACTCCCGATGGGATTTGAACCCACACACAGACTGTTTTTGAGACAGCCGCCTCTTCCAATTGGGCTACAGGAGTATAGGCTGGGAAGGAAGGAATCGAACCCTCAAACTTCGCATTCAAAGTGCGACGGCTTTGCCTGTTTGCCTACTTCCCAATAAATGGCTGCCCCAGCAAGAGTCGAACTTGCAACCTCGCGGTTAACAGCCGCTTGCTCTGCCATTGAGCTATGGGGTAATGTGCCAGTCCCCCAGGTCGGAATCGAACCGACGACCTCTGATTTTTCAGACCAGCGCTCTCTACCAAAACTGAGCTACCAGGGGATAAGGCGAGAACGGAAGGACTTGAACCTTCACTCTTCAGTTTCGTAGACTGATGTGTTCATCCAGTTACACCACGTTCTCATAAAGCGGAGAAGAGAACTCTTGCATAAATATTTTCTGGTATGATGAAGGGTTATTTTTCTTTACGTTAGAAAAGTAAAAATAGCCACAATTTATAGAGTTTTTAATACTAGCTATTGCTGGGAAATTTTTACTTAAAAAGTTGATATTACAAACTAATTCAGCAATTATCTATTTGCTGAATTAAGAGGATTAATTCTGATTTATTTAAGCTTTTAAATCTAATTCATGATTGTAGATTCCGGCAATCAAATTAGACCTTAAACCAAATCTGCGATGACGATTACGATATTGGTTAGATAAAATATTGAAAATCTTTAGACGACGATTAACGTGTTCGACAACGATTCTTAATCGATTCAGTTCTCGGTTATATTCCTTCTGTTCTTTAGCTAACTTTTTTCCTTTTGGTTTCTTAATCGGTGTTTCACTTAATTTATGAATTTTGGCAATCCCTTGATACCCTTTATCCGCTATTACTTTTAGTAATTCACCGAACCTTACACCACTGGTTTTAAATAGTCGAAAATCATGAATTCTTCACTTACCATGACCTATACAGATGATTTGACTGTTTTTTTGGTGAATAACTAATTGGGTTTTTAAAGTATGTTCTCCGGTTTTACCACTGAAAAATTTCTTTTGACCTCTTTTTGGTCTTTCAATTGGGCTTTCAGTCACATCCATCACAACTAAATCTTCTTGTGATGGCATCTTTAATAGTTCTTTCTTTCCTGGTAGACTAAACTTTCTTGAACTAATTAGAATGTTTTCAATTTTATATACTGTTCGACATACTGCGGATTATGAAAGTCCCCAATCTAATCCAATATGATAATAAGTGCGGTATTCTCTCCAATATTGAATAACCATTAAAATTTGGTCTTCAATAATTAATTTAGGACGACGACCAGATTTCTTTTTCTTTTTTTCATCAGCTTTAACTACATCAACCATAAAATCAAAGGTTTTACGGCTTACTCCAGTCATGCGCTTAAATTTTCTCGCAGTAAGCTGTTTAGCTTTCTCTATTTTCACTGCTCTTCAAATTCTTAATCGAAAATTTCCAAGCCTTTTATCATACCACAAAACACTTTTGCAAGAGTTCTAAGGAGGGATTTGAACCCTCGACGGGCATTAACTACCCGCTTCCTCTTAGCAGGAGGATGCTTTTAACCACTCAGCCACCTCTCCGTGATGGGTCGGGCTGGAATTGAACCAGCAACACTCTTTCGCGGCGGTTTTACAGACCGTTACCTACACCAATAGGTGAGCCGACCCATAAATTTGGTAGTGCAGACGGGACTCGCACCCGCTAATTACACGCTTGAAAGACGTGCCGCTCGACTACTTCGCTTCTGCACCATGTATGCCATGTAAGTTGAAAAAGCTATTGATTCACACACAGGAATTGAACCTGCTCACGACTGTTTAAGAGACAGTTGCCTTACCATTAGGCGAGTATGTAAGCTTTTTCGATTAGGACACAGCAACGCCAAAGACTTGGATTTGAACCCTGACCAAAGGTTTTGGAGACCCTAATGCTGCCGTTACACCATCTGTGCATTTGGTAGCAGCGACGGGAGTTGAACCCGCATATCCTCGGTTATGAGCCGAGTACCTTGCCGTTAGGTGACGCTGCAACGTTTGGAGTCCAGGGCGAGAATTGAACTCGCACAGTCGGTTTTGCAGACCAATACCCTACCATTAGGCGACCTGGACATTTTTGGAAGCCTCGACGGGAGTTGCACCCGCTTCTCCGTGCTTGAGAGGCACAGCGACTTGTCTATTTGTCCACAAGGCTACAAGGCGGGGATGAAGGGATTTGAACCCATGTTATGAAGCTCGACAGGCGACTGCTTTAAACCAGACTAAGCTACACCCCCACGTTGGGTGGCAATCTATGAAGTTTTCAAGGTTCAGAAGTGTTTGCTCTATGCCTTTTTGAGGGGCTGTAGTGCTTTACTACATATATGCTACATAATGTATTACAAAGTGTCAAGGGCGTACTACAAACTTTTTTGAGAACTGAGAGGGCAAGGGTTGCTTAATGGCTGTATTGCCCTCTGTGATTGGGTTTGAGTAAATTACTCAGCTTCATTCAGGCGTTGTGCGTTCCAAAATTGTTCAGCAAATGCAACTGCTGGGTGAATTGGGGCTTTGGGCTTGGTGTTCAGTACCATTCCTGCTTCATGAGGTAAGCGATCGCTCTTGCTGGAATTACACCGTTCACAAGCTGTTACAACGTTGTCCCAGGTATGTTGTCCACCTTTTGAGCGGGGGATTACATGGTCAAGGGTGAGATGCTTGGTGCTACCGCAGTATTGGCAGGTGTGGTTGTCTCGTCTCAATACTTCACGACGGTTTACAGGCGGTACTTTCCAATGGCGTTCGGGATTGCCAACTCTCAAGCGGATGTGTTCTGGTACTTGTAGTACGACACTAGGAGAACGCACTTCCCACTGCTTTGTAGTACCAAAATTCAACGATTCTGCTTGACCTGTAACTAACAGCGCGTTGGCGTAGCCCGCCGCAGGCATCGCTCGTTTGATGTTGATACGTGCTAGTGGTAAGTAGTTTTTAGAGAACACTACAACTGAATTTTGTAGTATTTGTGATTGCCCAAAAGGTGGTTGAGGTTCCATAAGTTGATTCACTCCTAAAAAAATAACCCCCGCCTCTGGTGAAAAGAAGCGGGGGTCACGTAGTTGATACTTTTTGCCCTATGTCAGTGCTAGACAACACTTGCACCTCCCGCTTTGGATAAGTTGATCCGGATTCAGCCAACAGGCTAACGCTCCCTCTTGGCCAACACTTGCAGATTTACCACTAATCAACCGATATGCTCTCTCAAAGGCAAACAGCACAATTGCTCTGCCTGAACCCCTGGCAGGTTTGCAATGCACTGCATTATTTGAGGGAGAAGAGAATCTGCGGCTCATCAATTTTTTGTAGTATTTGTAATTTTGAGGAATATTTATATACTACAACTGTAATATATATCTGTCCACTACCAGTGTTAGAGGATATAGTTCGGCAACGAATTTTCCGAAATAGTTAATCTAGGCTGTGTAGTCCTTATTAGTAAAGCAACTTATAAATAACTTCTATAAATAACCAGGGGAAAATTACCCCATCAAAAGCCCAGTCATCCCGACTGGGTTTTTGAATTAGACAGATATCGCTTGCCTTTTGTGATTATTTTAGTACTTCTGTACTGTAAATGTAGTTAAGGCGATGTTTGCGGAACTAATTGGTTTATTCAGGTTGAGTTTCTTCAAACTCTAGATTATCTGAAGATACTGCACTATCACCTTGCGCGGTTTTAAGTGCTGATTCCAGACGATAACTAGCTTCCCGAAGATAATATCCAGCCGCCCCCAGGTCTTCAAACACGTTGTCAAATTGTGGATGCGTTTGCGGAAAAATCTTGCTGAGGCGTGAACTAATTCGCTCCAGTTCTTCTTTAATAGCAATTAGGGATTGAGTATCATCGTCCATACCTACCTACCATAAATATCTTTTAATACAGCTTCTAGCCCCGCATTTAAATCTTGCAGTGCTGCATCCAAACTGTCATAACTTTCTTTTCCCTCCCACAGCATTCCACCACAATCGAGTGCGCGTACAAAAGAATTGAGAGGACTATCTACGTCATAACCAATTTCAATCCAACCTTCATGTTCATTCACCCAACGAGCAATATTTGGGTAAGTTTTTTCAAATGAAACTTTCATATTTTCCTTAAGAACTAATCACCACATCACTCATCATCGAGCAAATACAACCCAACCCGCTGTTGTGCAATCTGTTGGTATCAAAACCTGGGCAGCACTGTACCCGTGCCAGCATCTTTTTTGGAGCGAACATACCCCTTGGTAGTATCGCTTTTTCTCTGCCCCAACTGGTCTTGCACCTCAAACAGTGGTTTAATCTCCACCGCCCTCGTTGCGTGAGAATGCCTTAGCCAGTGACAAGAAAATTCTATTTTGGCCACTTCAGAAATATCTTGAATCAACCGTTTAATTGCTCTGTCGCTCAATGGCAACCCACGCTTTTTTGGGTCAGGTGACTCATTCGGGAACACTGGCATCTTGTCACTAGCCATCCCCCGGTACTTTTTGAGCAACTTTGATGTCTCATGGTCTAAGCCAATCTCGCGGTACTTCCCACCCTTCCCCCGAAACTTAATTGTGTAATACCCGCGCTGTCTATCTTCTGGTGACGGGTCTGGTTGCCATTTAAAGTTATGCCAATATAACCCCGGATAATCTTCTTTGGGTTTCCCTGGTTCATCGCCCGGAACAGTTACACGTCCTACTTCGCCAACCCGCATCCCACTATAAAACAGCAAACAAAAAATTAGCCAGTGCTTACCCCCCAACTGTTTAGCAGCTTGGGCTAGTTTCTCCATCTCCCAATCTTCTAAATACCGTTCTGCCTTCGGTAATTCACTAAAATTATCGTAATTTATAGTACTGGCAATGTTCCGTAAGAAATACCCAACATTTTCGCCACTCCCGTAACTCCACAGCGACCGGAGCATCAAAATCTGGTTCGTTTTTGTATAAGGGGAAACCTCACCCCAAGATGTAATAAATTCCAGTAACTTTGGCTGCTGAACTAATCTGAAATCGGGTATGCCTTCACTGCGTACCCAATCAAGAAATTTTTGACCAAACCGATAGTATTTTCGCTTAGTTTGCTCCCGATTTTGACTGCCAGCCCAAGCTAAGATTAACTCTTCATCATTACTAACAGCAGGGGTGCGGTAATAATACTGTCGAATTACCTCCTCTACCAATTCGGGAGTTACTTGTGGCGAAGTGTTGGGCTTGACAACGTTTCCTGATTTGGCAGGCAGAACTTCTACAGAGCTAACCTCAATATTAGTAACATCCATTGGGGAAATAAGAGTTACGCGACCATCAACATATAGCTTCCTAGAAGTGAAGTTTCAGGAAGCTTTTATTTTATTCTAAAGCTTAAGTGGATGTGCGGGGACTGCTCTTGAGGGATTTGGGGTCAAGCAACGTCCCGTTTTTTGTGAATAGGTGTAGCATTTAGACGCTGGAATTTATTTCAGTGGATGGTAAAGTTCAGTTTTAGCATCCCATTCCCACCCCACACTCATAGGGTCACGGTGACGCGACCAACTGATAAATTCTTTGGGGCTTAATTTTTCTCTTTCTATAATCAGGCTTTGGGGACTAACAGCAAGTCTTTGAGCTAAACTTTCATTTGTTCTGGGTAGCAGTTCAACTTGGGGTTGATGGTACGGGTGCGCTTGTCTTCGAGGTCTGGTGTTGTTGTATCTACCAGAAGCCATCGCCCGTTCAATTTGCTCCAGCTTCTTGGTAATTGTTTCTAGTTTGGTTTCTAGCTTCGCCTCTAGCTGCTTAATTGATTTACTACTAGGGGCAATATCGCTATCAATATTGCTATCAAACTGGTTAATCAATTCCTCTAAGCCTTGTAGCAAGGCTATTGTATGACCTTGACGATGTAGTTTAGATAGTTCTTTTACTGCTGGAATTAAAGCAGTAGGGACGCGAATCATTTCACTTGGTGGGGTTTTGTGGTCAGGCATTTGATATCAGTTTTGATAGCAATAAACTGATGATAGATGAAAAGCGGTCTTCTGAATGCGTAGGCGCAGCCCGTCGTAGACATCGCCTCCGCCAAATTCAAGCGATCGCATTCAGCGTCTCGTAGAGAGGAAAACTAGGCGAGCGCACACTTTACAAGTTGAAACAAAATGCAGTGAAAGTAGGAAAATACAAACAATTAGCTGAAGTCAGATAAATCAGTAATTAAGAGAACGAAAATTTATGGTAAACCGTCGTTTTTGGGGTGTAGCTGCTTTAGTGGCGCTCTTTGTTGGGTGTACGCCGGCTCATTCCCAATTGCCACCATCAACAGAACTTTCGCCATCAATAAGTGTGCATTTGCTCTTGGGAAATCCCAGCAGTGCAACTCCAACAAGCATTACACCCGACAATTACCTGATGGTCAAAAATCAGTATGCACTTTCCTACAACCGAAGCAAAGGAACTGTCAACTGGGTAGCTTGGCAACTTAACTCCTCATGGCTAGGGGAAGCAGAAAGACAGGATAACTTCCGCCCGGACAACACATTGCCTGCGGGTTGGATGCGAGTGACTCCTTCTATGTACTCTGGGAGTGGTTATGACCGGGGACATATTGCACCTTCAGCAGACCGCACCCTAACACAAGAAGATAATGCCGCCACTTTTTTAATGACAAACATGATGCCTCAGACACCCGATAACAATAGAAATACATGGGGCAATTTAGAAGATTATTGTCGAGAATTGGTAAGCCTTGGCAAAGAACTTTATATTGTCGCTGGGCCTAGTGGTAGTCAAGGTGAACCCCTCAAGGGTAAGGTAACAATTCCTAAATCCACTTGGAAGATTGTTGTCGTACTAGATAATCCTGGTTCTGGGATTAATGGTATTACTGCTAATACTCGTGTAATTGCGGTTAATATTCCCAATGAGCAAGAACTAAATAATGACTGGAGGGCTTATAAGGTAAGTGTTGACCAATTAGAACAACTCACTGGATACGATTTTCTCTCCTTAGTTTCTCCAAATATTCAAGAAGTGATTGAAAGCAAAGTCGATGAAAGCAAAGATTAGAGATAGAACTATTAACTAAACTGTCTGAGCCACAGCAGGGGTTAAAATAATATAAATAGTCAAATCCAAACCTTTAAGCACTAAATACTAAATAACCGTAAAAAATCTTGATTATTATCATACGTAATCGTGCCGCTCCAGAACAAGTAGAACAGATGCTTGAGGAGCAGAAATTTTATATTAAACTGGCTGTAGACATAGAACGCCGTATTCTGGCTGGTGGCGGTGAAATGCATTACTTTTGTGAACAAGCTTTGCTTGAGGATGGAAGCTCTCAAAAGAATATCTGGGGAGCCGGGTTTATGCCTATTAATCAGAAAATTAGCTACGATTCTCTAATTAATATTCGCCCTAGTCAGGGTAATCGTTCAATGGAGATTTTAGACGCTACCATTAGAGAACAAGTTGCCCAAATTATTACAGAGTTGCTAGGTAACGTATGACTGATTGGACTAAAAAACAAGAACGCTTCCTGCAATATAATATCCCTACTCGCTTGGGTCACTTAGCTACAAATTTAGCCCGAATTAAATCTTTTTGTGACGATGTAACGCCTGAAGATGTAGTAGCCAGTCTTTTTAAAGAAAGCTTGTATTTTATCGAGTGGACTGTTCCTAATATGGTGCAAATAGACATTGACCAAGCATCTGAGATAGTGGATTTGGGACGGACTCTAACACGTTGGCTATTTAACTGGGAAAAAATTAGGTCTGATGCTACAGCTTTAACTCAAGTTCATACTGAAGTTAGCTTGTGGTCACAGCGTGTTTTGGATATGTCGGGATTGTTATCAGAATCAACGGCGATCAGCTACAGTGGGGTGTAGCAAAGTAGGTCTATGGTCGGTCGTAGACCATCGCTTTTTCTCACTCAGGTATAGTTGCAGTGTCTCAAGAGTGGGAGCGCAATTATTGTAAGGCTGCTTGAATTAACCTCTCTTGCAATCGGGTATATCGCTCCTGGGACTTTTTAGAACGGACGCACATACTTATTGCTTTCTGGCTGCCAATAATAATCGCCAGTTTCTTAGCACGGGTTAACCCCGTATACAGTAAATTCCGAATCAGCATCATGTAATGTTGCGTATACAAAGGCAAAATTACTACTGAGTATTCCGACCCTTGCGACTTATGTATACTCACGCTCCAGGCTAAAGCAAGCTCATTCATGTCAGCATAATCATAAGTAACTTCACGCTCTTGATACTGGACGATGACTTCCTGTTCCTCAGTATCAATTGTGCTAATAAATCCCACATCGCCATTAAATACTTCCCGTTGGTAGTCGTTAGTGAGTTGGATAATGCGATCGCCTGTTCTAAAAATCGTTCCACCCCTGGTTACTTCAATTTTTTCAGGGCTAGGTGGATTAATTAACTGTTGCAGTACATTATTGAGATTGCGTGTACCGACTAATCCCCGTGACATGGGGGAAAGCACTTGTACATCAGTCGCAGGATGAAAACCAAGCCCTGGAATGAAATCAGCTATCAACTCACTAATTGCCTGTACACCATGTTCTGGCTCAAACCCTCCACCATGCCACAGACAATCAGATTGAGGTGTATTAGAAATTGATTCAATATGGGGATACTGCCCCCGGTTAATTTGGTGGGCGGCGGTAATAATTTTGCTAGTAGCAGCTTGGCGAAATACTTGGGTAAGTCTGACTACAGGTACTTTTCTCGAATTAATCAAATCAGCCAGCACGTTACCCGCACCTACCGATGGTAATTGGTCGATATCTCCCACCAACAATAGTTGGGCATTTTCGGCAACTGCTTCAACCAACGAATATGCCAGAAACAAATCAAGCATACTAGCTTCATCGACAATAATGGCACTATGGGGTAAGGGGTTAGTGCGATCGCGTTTAAAACTGCGCGTCTTGGGGTCAAATTCCAGTAGGCGATGAATGGTTTTCGCTTCTAGCCCAGTCATCTCGCCTAATCTTTGGGCAGCGCGTCCAGTTGGTGCAGCCAGGGCAATTGATTTACCCATTGCCTTCCACAAGGAAACAATGGTGTGAGTGGTAAAAGTTTTGCCCACACCAGGGCCACCAGTAATGACGGTGAATCTAGAGTAAGCTGCAACTTCTACGGCTTGTTGCTGTTCGGTTGATAGTGCCACTTTGCGGCTACTGCTAAAACGCTCCAACCAAGCGCGGACGCGGGGAATATCAGGATTGGTGGGGTGGGTGAGCCGTTCGCGTACTAATTGGGCTAAGTTTTGTTCGGTGTGGAAGTAAGTCGGCTTGTAGCAATTGAGAGTTTTATCAGCATCACGTTCTCTAATTAGCTCATCTTTGAGCGCCATATCTTTGATAGTTTGAGTGATGGCATCTTCTTTTGGTTGATGGTCAGCAGTAGTGAGCAGTTTGATTACTTTCTCAATCAGTTCAGTCTGTGGCAAGTAGCAATGCCCATCTTCTGCGGCTTCACTTAATACATGGGTCATCCCAGCACAGTAACGAAACTGGGAATCTGCGGGAACGCCTAAATTACGGGCAATCTTATCAGCAGTTAAAAAACCAATACCATAGATATCTGCTGCTAACTGGTAAGGATTATGAGTAACTGTATCTATGGATTTATCCCCATATTGCTTGTAAATTTTAACTGCGTATGTTGTAGAAACGCCGTGGCTTTGCAGAAATACCATCACTTCTTTGATGGCTTTTTGGGTTTCCCAAGCGTTTTTGATTAACTTGATGCGTTTTTTGGCAATGCCGTTGACTTCAATTAGTCGTTCGATTTGGGTTCCAATAATCTCTAAAGTCTCTATCCCAAAGTGAGTAACAATGCGTTTGGCTGTGACTGGCCCCACACCTTTAATTAGACCACTACCTAAATACTTTTCAATGCCTGTGAGGGTGGCAGGTTTGGTTTCTTTATAATTAACAACTTGAAACTGTAAACCATACTGGGGATGTTCGCGCCAAAAGCCAGTTAATTGCAGCGTTTGTCCTGGTTGGATATCTGCAAAGCTGCCAGTAATTGTAGTTAGTTCCTTTGCACCAGGGCGTTGTAACCGCGCCACGGTATAACCTGACTCTTGAGAATAATAGGTCAGACGTTCTACCACTCCCGTAATTGATTCATGTTTGGGAGTAGCGTTAACTTGCTGTTGGCTTGGTAGGGGCGTGGTGGACATCACTTTCAACAAACGGCGCAGCCATTACACTCGATAGTGTTTTAGAAGTAATCGAGTTAGCTTTATATAGTATTTATGTACTATATAGTAAATTATGGAGAATAGCGATGGCTGTGCCAACGTTAAGGGCAAACTTAGCGTATAATGCAACCCGTTTTGGCATGGTGATGCCAATATTATGTGTCATAGTCAAACAAGTGTTTCTTAAACGCTATCTATTCTCATGTTTACTCTCAATAAAAAGTATTTTTACTTCACAGCCATACTATTTTCAATAGAAGTATTTATTGCTATTTTTGTCAATGAAAGTTTTATCCGTCCTTTTATCGGCGATGTTTTAGTAGTTATCCTAATTTATTGTTTTGTCAAAACTTTTTTGAAGATACATTCATACATTGTTATTTCAGCAGTTTTTGCATTTTCTTGCACTATCGAGATTTTCCAATATTTTAATTTTGTCAAGATTTTAGGATTACAAAAGTATAAAATTCTGGCTATTGCATTAGGAAGTACATTTGATGGGAAAGACATAATTGCTTATACCATAGGTGCGATAACAGTCTTATTATTGGAAAATCAAACAAATAGAAAAGTGAAAAGTTAAGTTCTGACAGGATTCTAGATAGTATACTCTAGATTTTCTTTGGAGTAAGACACATCATTTTCTCAGAATGATCGAGGTATTTTCTCAGAATTACAGAAACGATTACTCCTATAATTATTTTCAGGATAAACATAACTTTAAAGTTTAGTGTTCTATTATGTTTAGGTTAAAAAAACTCACAGTAATCGCAGTTTTAGTCTTTGCAGTTATAATTTTAGGATTTCCATCCCAGACTCAAGCTGCATTTTCCCGTTCAAGTTGGATAGAAAATCAAATCTATCAATATAATCATCCCTTTGCCTCACAATTGCCGCAAGAACTAGCGACAAAAATGCAAAAGATGGCAGTTAGTCCTTTCGCCTTTTATAGAGGGACTGCTCACATCTTCTATAGTGATATGCAAACACTCCCAAGTTCCGCATTTGTCAATTCTTCAACAAGAGCTATTTGGTTAGAAGGTGATATGCACCTACAAAATCTTGGGGGGATGAGGGATGCCAATGGTAACAATGTCTTTGATACCAGCGATTTTGATGAAGGTTATCTCGGCCCCTACGTCTGGGATTTACGCCGGATGGCGGTTTCAATTCTTTTGGCGGCGAAAGAAAATGGACTGAGTTCCAATGATGCTCAGGATGTTGTACGGAATTTTTTGGATACTTACCTCAACAAAATGGGGGATTTTAAGGGAACCAATGACGAGTTATCTTATCGTTTAGAATCGAGTAATACAAATGGTGTTGTTAACGATTTAATTCAAAAGACTGCCGCCAACAGTCGTTCTAACTTTTTAAGCAAGTACACGCTAATTAATACTAGTGGCGATCGCCTCTTCCAGACCACTTCTGAACTTCAACCTTTATCTAGCAGTACCTATTCAGCTATTACTGCTGGGATGAGTAGCTACATTACTTCCATTGCTAGTAGTAAGCGTTACAGCAATAGTTATTACACTGTCAAAGATATTCGTCTCAAATTAGGCTCAGGAACTGGTAGCCTCGGCAGATATCGATATTACTTGCTAATTGAAGGCCCAACTTCTGCAACTAGTGACGATGTGATTTTAGAAATGAAGCAAGAAACTAGTAGCGCCGTAGCCATAGCTGCGCCAGAGTTGTTGCCAAGTTCTGTTTATAGTAACCATCAAGGTGCAAGAGTGAGCATTGCCACGAAAGCGATGCTTGCCAACACTGATCCTTTGGTTGGCTACACTACAGTCAACAATCTCTTTTTCTTTCTACGTGAGAAATCGCCCTACCAAGAGGATTTTGATTACAAGTTGCTCACAAGCAAATCAAAATTCCTGGATGCAATGGGATATGCCGGGAAAGTGGTAGCTAAAAACCATGCTATCTCTGACAAAGATTACAATAGTGCAATTGTTTCTTACAGTGTGGATAAAGAAGTCACTGATGTTGTGGGTAGTAACACTTCTGCATTTAAAAATGAGATTGTCAACTTTGCCTTAGACTATGCCACTCAAGTTGAGTATGACTATGCCAGTTTTGTTAGTGCTTTAAACCGAGGTGTCATACTCTACTAAAGCAGTTTACCGTCGCTTTCCTCGCGCCTCTTTTGGTAACTAATTGTTCCTCTCTGCGTTCGCGTAGCGTGTCGGAGACACGCTACGCGAACGCTTGAATTTCAGGAGACAGGCGTTAGCGGAGCTTATCTTAGATATCGCTCTTGTATGAGAATTATTAAATGCTGTTGGCGTAGTCGTATTTGCCTCCACGTTCAAGGGCGCGTTTGTAGGCAGGTCGCGCATGGATGCGTTCGATAAATTCCTGAATCTTTGGTCGGTTTGAGATAAGTTCGGCTTGTAGAGCAACTAATTCCAGAGGAAAGCTCATTTGGATATCGGCGGCGGTGAATTCTGAGCCTACAAACCACGTACTCTTACCAAGTTCAGCTTCTATGTAATCAAAGTGAAGCTTGATTTGGGGCGCAATAAATGCGTCGTTTGCCCTGCTGTCTCCTGTCCCAAAACGGTTAAATATGAGATTCATTACCAGCGGTGGCATTGCCGAGCCTTCGGCGTAATGCAGCCAATATGTGTAACGCAGACGCTCTTTACTACCGGATTCTGGAATTAGCCGACCATTGCCGTATCGCTCTACTATATATTGGATAATAGCCCCGGACTCAGCAACAGTCAGCCCTGCATCTGTAATTACTGGTGACTTGCCAAGTGGATGAACTTCTCGCAACGATGTCGGAGCCAGCATCGTCTTTGAGTCGCGTTCGTAGTACTTAATTTCGTATTCGATGCCTAATTCTTCAAGTAGCCATAGCACACGCTGCGAGCGCGAGTTGTTGAGATGATGGACAATGATCATTGGGAGCTACTTTTTGTTATCTGCTTTTGCTCATCTCAAACTATCATCAGTTCCCCTAATCTTCATCTATCGGGTGGTTTGCTCTGGGTATAATGCAGCGTTTGACTCGCTTGTATTTTTAAGTTACTTTCTACCTCGCTGTTGCATTTCTTGCTGACGCATAGGCATAGCGTCAATTTGCTCAAATATTTCTGTCGCTGGGACTGGTGTAGTGTCTTGGCGTTTAACACCACCATCTTTGCCTACCAAAATAACGCGAAAATTTTGTCTATCCACCCCAAAGCGATTTCGCAAATTAGCAGCAGAAGATTCATCTATTAACTGTCCGTTGGCATAGCTTTTATCTGTTGACAAAACCTGAACCAGAACTAAATCCCGGTCTGCAAAACCGTTTTTGTGCTGGTTAAATAACTGCATCTGTTGTTGGTAATCACGATTATCAACAGACGGTGCAAACACTAATAGCACGCGGTTTTGCCATTTTTGGGAACTGAGGTTAAATGAAGACATTTTGATGGCTTGGGTTGAACCAATGACAGTACCACCAATGCTGACTGGTGATAGGGCTATAGATGCGCCGAGGGTCAGGGCAATTAATACTGAATTATGCACTTCGGGGTTGAGACGAACTTTCCATCATTTCAAACTATCATTAGTTTTCCTTTTCTCACTCTATCTGGTGATGGTAATTGAATAAGTGTGATGCCCACCTACAAGAGCATAGACGGCATCGCTGCTTTGTGTTTATCCTCTAAGAATTTTATGGCAGGCGATCGCTCTGGCTGTCTTTATCGTTACCCGTTGATATAACGAAGTGTGTAAGCTCTCAGTTAACTGGTATCTTAAATTAAGAGCTTGCATTCTTGCAAGAATGCACCTGTTTCGGAAAGATATTTTCAACCCAATAACTACAGGGATTGCAGGCATGACAAAACTAGAGGGAAAAGTCGCAGTTGTTACAGGTGCGTCTAAAGGCATCGGTGCGTCGATTGCCAAACATCTGGCAGCCGAAGGTGCAGCAGTGGTTGTCAATTACGCCTCTAGCAAAGAAGGGGCTGATCATGTAGTAGATGAGATTATTAGCGTCGGTGGAAAGGCGATCGCAGTTCAGGCAAATGTTGCCAAAAAAGCAGAGATTGAACATCTGTTTACAGAAACACAGCAAGCATTCGGCAGGGTTGATATTTTGGTCAACAATGCGGGAATTTATGAATTTTCCCCAATCGAAGACATCACCGAACAGCACTTCCATAAGCAATTCGATATAAATGTTCTGGGATTGATCCTCACCTCGCAACAAGCCGTAAAACACTTCGACTCGGCAGGCGGCAGCATTATCAATATCAGTTCCATCGTCAGCACCCTCGCGCCCCCGAATGCTTCAATCTATAGCGCAACCAAAGCAGCTGTTGATGCCATCACGAAGTCTTTAGCTAAAGAGTTAGGCCCCCGCCACATCCGTGTCAACTGCATCAATCCTGGTATGGTAGAAACAGAAGGTACGCACACAGCAGGAATTACCGAAAGCGAAGGTCGCAAACAGACGGAAGCGCAAACACCACTAGGTCGAATTGGACAGCCACAGGACATCGCCCCTGCTGTTGTCTTCCTTGCTTCCTCTGATTCTGCCTGGATCACTGGCGAAACGCTGTACATCACGGGTGGGCTTCGCTAGTTTTAAAGTTTAGTTGTAGTAATAAAGGTATGGTCTTTCAAGGGTGCGTAGTTTACCGCCACAGGCATCGCTCCTCTTGTGATAACTTTTCCTCTAAGAATTTTTTGGAGGGCGATCGCCACTAACTTTGTGTCAGTTGTTCTATCAGTTGCAGTATATGTTTTTCAATTTGCTCAAGGGCAACTGTAGCCGAGGTTTTATCAATATCATGAACTAGCCAGTATTCGATTGTCTCTGCCCAGTGGGGAAAGCGTTCATTCATCAATGGACGGTGTTCTAATTCATCAAGGGCGATAACTCTAGTAGCTGACTCGAAATCTTGCTCACTTACTGGCAGTGGAAACCGTTCATCATCCGGTAGGTTCACCAATCGCACTGCTAAAGCCTCAGCCGCATACTGGGAAATTGCCCCCACATTGTTTACACCGCGTTCAAGTGCCAAACCTCTAGAGTCAGCCTGCCAATCTAAACCTTGTTTGGTAGCCAACCAATTAAATAAGTTTTAGGATATGCGATCGCTAACTCATTGCAAGACTCTGCTATCAATCGGTAGTGAGAATTCACGAGACCATTCATTCCAAGAGCCAAAATAATTTCTGGCATCAATTCCTGCCACTTGCAGAGCAATCAGAGTATTCGCTGCTCTAGAACCTTTAAAACAATAGATGTACACAATGGACTCTGAAGTAATACCTACTGACTGACAAATTTCTAAGATTGCCGCTTTTGAGCGAAACATGGAGATTTCCGATTCAGAATTCATGAGCCGATGCCATTCTAACCATACAGCGTTAGGAATTCTACCTTTGCGAGGACAAAAATCAACTGCGTAGGGCGAAGAACTCAACCCAAGCCATTCAGGGCGATCGCGCACATCTAATTTAATAATTGCTGGATTGTCAATTGCTTGCAACATCTCGGCGGTAGTCACCATCATCTCAGCATTGGGATGCAATCTAAATATGCTGCTTTCACGTAATGGTACTTCATCAGTTACAGGTAATCCCGCCCTGAGCCATGCTCTATATCCTCCATGTAAAATAGATACCTGAGCGCAACCCAAATAATTTAATAAGAAAGCTGCTCGACAAGATTGACCATAACCTTTATTTAAAGTATCTTCATAAACAATTAACCGTTCTGCACCCGATATTCCCAGTTTGCTCATAATTTGTGCAAAATACTCTTGCAATTTTTTTAATCCTACTGGGGAGGAATTCTCTAAAAGATAGGTAAAAAAATCTCTAATATTGATGGATTTAGGAATATGAGAAATAGTATAATCTTCTGGACTTCGCGTATCGATAATGACCGCCTGTGATGACTTTTGGGCTAACAAAGACATGAGTTCTTGAGGAGAAATGAGGAGTTTTGTATTCACGCTTTCATGCTTCTGTTCTCGTACCATTAGGCATTATCGCGCTTGGTTGATTTGTGTTTTGGAATGCAAATCACAGAAGAATGAATGTTGAATGTTACGAGAGAACTTTTATAGCTGTGTTGTTTTCAAATTGACTAAATCAATAAAAATGAGCTTGCACTCCTAGGCATCATTTTAGGTATTAAGCGATCGCCCACTCCCATTCTTAGAAGAAAATTTCTCAGCGATCGCTTATCATTCAAGCGAGGAAACTTTTGATTAATAAATTTATGTCTAAAACAACACTCTTCTGTGGACTTAGTCTGAGTTTAATACTGGGTTTATTCTCCAGTCCTCCAACTGTTGCTCAAGAAATATACATTGACAATAACTGTAAACAAAATCAGCAATTAAATGAATTTGACAGGTTTACTATTTTCTATAAATCCGAATTTCAAACCAAAGGGCAAACATATTGGTTTTACTCAGGTAGGTATCAAGATGGAAGTACTATTGTTTGTATTTCAAAACCAGGATTTAAACAAGTAAAACCTTTAAACATAAAACAAATACAGTCTGGTTACATCGATAAAATCAGCAAAGACCCACGCAATAAAACAGCCTTTCTCGTTACCGTCCGCGAGGGTAATGGTTCCTATGTCCCAATATTCCAATACCGACTCAATTTGTCCACACCTTCTAAACCTGCACTAACTAAACTACGAAGTTGGACATCAGGACAGTAGTTACCCTACTCTGGAGGGCAAGTATGCGATCGCACATTTGACACTAAAAAGCGCCCCCCTTTTGGAGAGCGCCTTTGATTTTATTTGACTTAATTACTGATTAGCCGTTGATTGCAGGAGCTTGAAGTGCAACAGGAGCAACATCACCAGCAGCCAAATCTAAGGGGAAGTTGTGAGCATTGCGCTCGTGCATTACTTCCATACCCAAGTTAGCGCGGTTGATGATATCAGCCCAGGTGTTAATTACACGACCTTGAGAGTCAATCACAGACTGGTTGAAGTTGAAACCGTTCAAGTTGAACGCCATTGTGCTTACGCCCAACGCTGTGAACCAGATTCCAATTACAGGCCATGCAGCTAGGAAGAAGTGCAAGGAACGGCTGTTGTTGAAGGACGCGTATTGGAAGATTAAGCGACCGAAGTAACCGTGTGCTGCAACGATGTTGTAGGTTTCTTCTTCTTGTCCGAATTTGTAACCGTAGTTTTGTGATTCGTTCTCGGTTGTTTCACGAACTAAGGAGGAAGTTACCAAGGAACCGTGCATTGCGGAGAACAAAGAACCACCGAATACACCAGCCACACCTAACATGTGGAAGGGGTGCATCAAGATGTTGTGTTCTGCTTGGAACACGATCATGAAGTTGAAGGTTCCAGAGATACCCAAGGGCATACCATCACTGAAGGAACCTTGTCCAATTGGGTAGATCAAGAATACTGCGGTAGCAGCAGCCACAGGTGCGGAGAATGCTAGGCAGATCCAAGGACGCATTCCTAAGCGGTAGGATAGTTCCCATTCACGACCGAGGTAGCAAAATACGCCAATCAGGAAGTGGAATATTACTAGTTGGTATGGGCCACCGTTGTACAACCACTCATCAAGAGAAGCTGCTTCCCAAATTGGGTAGAAGTGCAAGCCAATTGCGTTGGAGGATGGTACTACTGCTCCGGAGATGATGTTGTTTCCGTAGAGTAAGGAACCTGCTACTGGTTCACGGATACCGTCGATGTCTACTGGTGGTGCGGCGATGAAGGCGATTACGAAGCAGGTGGTTGCAGCCAGCAGGGTGGGGATCATGAGTACGCCAAACCAGCCGATGTACAGGCGGTTGTTGGTGCTGGTGATCCAGTTGCAGAACTGCTCCCATACGTTGGCGCTACGGCGCTGTTGTAAGGTTGCGGTCATTGTTTTATGATTGCGGTTAAATTTATGTATGTATCAGGCGTTTTTGTTTTTGCCTGTGATAGTAATTTACACTGCTTTACAAAAGTTAATCAAGTGCTAATAATTTTACAAAACCAATATTAATTATTAGTTTTATTTATTTAAAGTCAGATGAGTGCGATCGCTCAGTGAGGAATAGCTAATCGATGAGTAAGGATGAAAAATATAAAACTTTACAAAAAAGATGTTCGTAGCAGTCGGACAAAAACTGCTACGAACATGATACTGACTTGAAAATCTAACCGCAGCTAACAACTTGAGTAGTGGGTTGAGATTCAAGAGTAACTCGATGACCCAGTTGTTCCAGTCGCTTGACCTGACTTTTCCCGTTAAGTCTTGAAAGAGTTACTGGTAAAGGATTTGAGAAACAGCAAAGCAAATACGGTACAGTAATTGAAATCGGGTGCTAAAGGTAACAAGCAATGCTGGACTGGTGGGAGAAAAATTTTGCAACCATATCTCTAGGTGATCGCCGATTGAATGAACGTGCAATGTCAATCGGGTATGCTTTAAGTTTGGGATTTGGCAAAGCACTGTCGGAAGTTTTCAGTAGTGGAACCGTACTCAAGAGGGCTTATGAGTTTTTGCTAATCCAAAAGTGCAATTTCCCAACGTGATAGAGCCGCACTGTCAGATGACGGCGGAGACTGTTGCAGAACAGGATGTAGTCCTGTGTGTGGGAGATACGAATGAGTCTTGATTATGGCAGTATTACAGCTAAAAAAGAAGGTTATGGCCCAATTGGTAAGGGCGGTAACGGTTTAATATTACACAGTGCTTTAGCCATACAGCCTCAGAATGGTCAATTTTGATAACCGTGAACCACAAAAGGTCTACGCTGTTTATGCCACTGAAATTGATTGCCCAGAGGGTGAATCACCTGTGGAATGGATGTTGTTAACAACGGAAGTTGTTGCAGATATCCAGATGGCTTCTACAATTTTACGCTGGTATACTTATCGTTGGCGTGTTGAAGAATACCATAAAATTTTTAAGTCTGGATGTCAGGTAGAAAAATATCGGCTTGCTGCTGGTGGGATGAAGACCCTCATTGGTTTTTTAAGCGTGATAGCTGTTGAGCTTTTACGCTTAACTTATCTCCACCGCACTCAGCCCTTAGCCCCTGCCATTGAAATTCTTAATCCCCTTGAACTCAGGATTTTAAAAGCTAAGTCTCCTAAGCCACCCAAAGTGCTAACAGTTAGTTGGGCGGTTGAAGCCGTTGCTCGGCTTGGTGGTTATCTCGAACATCGGCGTAAAACACCCATTGGTATCCAGGTACTGTGGCGAGGCTGGTTAAAATTGCACGACCTTTGTGAAGGCTGGCAGCTTGCAAATGAGACTTAACGGGAAAAGTCAGGTTAACGCTCTGACTACTAAGTTAGTAGAGACATTGAACTTATTTTTTAACTGGCTTTCCAGGTGGCGAGATTTGGAAGTTACCTGATTCTTGAGCTTCATTGAATTTTTCACAGCGATACTCTTTTAGGGGGGTAAATATTTTATGGCAGTGATATGACATTCGCCTTACATATTGCTCAATAGCTGACTTTCGTTTAAGATATTGCTGATAGTTTTCATGCTCTAGTATTGGCAGATATACCCAATAATGTAAGGGCAAAATCACAGCAGCGAGCGCACTTAAACTAACAGCAATTCTTGAGAAGTAATTCATCCTTGACCAACGAATTACCAAGCATTCAAGTAGTGTCAAGTCATCACTATTGAACCGCGTTGAGTCTGGCGAGTATCCCGGAGAGTTGGCTTTTAGTTTGATTACGGCTATCCTCTAGAGCAGCACTAATGCCTGTCAGCCCACGAGATAGTTTGCCTCTGCTTTGTTCATGACGATTAACCACCCTCTGTTGTACTTTGGTCAACGTCTGGTCAATCTTTGCGTCAACTTGATTTGCGGAAAAGTCAGCATAAGCGAGTAGTGCTGTTTCTACCTGTTCTAGAATTTCATCAAAGGTGCTGGCTGAGGTGTCAACGCTATCGGCTATGTCATTGATTTGTTGTTCTGAAAGGATTACACCCATTTGTGAGGCTTTATTCGTGATCATCTTGCCTACATCTTGAGGGGCCACTGCAAGTGTCCCTGTTTCAAGTTCAGTCTCGACCTGTTCAAACTCTACTGGTGTTAGAAATTTTTCTTCAACGGGTTCATCAGTTATTGATAATTGGCTTATCGCCCCTTGAAGTTTGAGATAGTCAACAGCTTGGCTCAATTGTTCTTTGGTGGGATTGTTGAGGTCATCGCACTCAACAGCGAGGGCGGCTTGAGTGTAATCGTCCTTGGTAAATCCTTGATAACCCTGTTTGTACAAGCGAGCGCGGACGTTATTAGTAAACTTGTCAGACATGGTGATTGCTCCTTATTTAGCTAGTGTTAAAACCTTTGGTTCAGCAGATTTCATTGGTTGCGCTCGTCGGTTGATTGCCCACTTCGCAGCGACGAACGCGACAAGGGCTAAATCTTTGCTGTGGTAAATATTAAGTGCGTTAAAAGATAGTCCGGCTTGACTAAACCAGTAGTAACGAGTGCTGCGCGGTACGTCTGAGAGGTTGATTTTTAGATAGTCTGCAAGCACTCTCAGGAATTGCTGACCTGTGTATTGAACTAACTGTGCATCATAGAAGTGTTTAAAGGCTTGCCAGCGAGAGTTAAAATCAGATGTTCTAAAAGAAAAGGCTGGACACTTGCGCTTCATTCCTGCATAGGTTTCAACAATATTTTTAGCTTGTAAAGATTCAATTTCCAGCGAGAAATATTGTTTTAAGGATGCAACTATGCGATACCAAGTGATATCTGAAATGTCTTTTTCTGTGATGCGTTCGTAAGTCTGTTTGAGATGGCGATACTTAGCTAGATATTGTTTTGTTGCCACATTGATTCTGTTTGATTACTTAAGTGTGTATAAAATTGACCGACTATCCGGAAATTCAGGTTATTTGACCGACTAAATTAGTTAGATAGAAACAGTTATCTGATACGCTAAATTAGCTAGGCACTATCAATAACCTTGGATTTTTGACTTTAGACAAATGTTATAGTCTTGGCTTTGTCGGCTATAACCACGTAATAACAGAGCTTGTCAGCTTTCCAGGCATACTGACACTTTTTGATTTACCCCTGTGTATACGCTCCTAAATCACCTATTTGATGCAGTCATGGCACTGCGTTAGAAAATATTTGTTACTCCGATTTAGAACAAACTCAACTGTATTGAGTTGTTAGTTATCTCTGCTGTGTGCTGTCTATATAGGCTTGGAATTTCATAGCAGCGTCTTAGCACCTTGTCACGATTGAGCTTTAAGTCAACCCTTTTAGATTGATGCGGTAAAGGACGGAAATAATATTGTGTGTGTTGGATACTGTCACTACAGCTTAAATATCTGTACAGCGTTCCATCAATCCAGTAAGTCTTGCTTTGGGTCAATAGTGTGACACATCTGACAAGTTCTTTCTCAATCATTTTTCTTGTCTCCAGCCGCACACATAAGAGTCAAGCTTGCACCTAAAAAGATTGCAATATACGCAATCTGAATTAGGAAAAATCATGGGCTTGTAATCATAGAGTTCGTGTTCATCAAGTAGTTCACCCACTGCTTGGATTGCATCGCCGAGCGTTACGTCTGGATAGTATTCTATTTGTCGGAATTCCTCAGAATCTAGGATTTCTCTGAGCCAACGATCTATTGCTTCTAACCTTCGTAATTGGTTTTGGTTGAGCATAAATCCTTATCCTTCTTTTTGTTTATTTCTGTGGACTTTGTATTGTTTACAAGCCCACTCAAAGCTGTAGTTGAGAGTAAGAGCGACCGCTTCCCATTCCTCAAGATTCATAGCTTGCAGGATGCTTGCGTCTACAGTTTGTGTCCATCTTTTAAAAGCGACAGTTGCCCAAGTTCCATTAATTTTTGAGATTTGCCACCACACTGAAAAAGGCAGCTTTTTAATATCGATATCCATACTTGGTCTATGTAGTTTTCAAGATTCAGACGCACACAATTACCGCGACCGCAGATATAAAGCGACCGCTATGCAGATGTGCTGATAAATAGTTAAAACTAGTCGTCAAAGTCAACGCTTGCAAGCCTTGCAACCATCAAAAGGAAATCGCCTTAACGTTTTGCGCTTGGGTCTTACTGCGTCTGCCTTAAGTTATTGACGTATCGATAACCTTGACACTAATATAGTAGCAGCAGGTACTAACAAGTGCAACTCCCTTTTAAAATTTTCTTATTAAGGCGACAATTGCTGACAAGCGATAGTACTTATATGTACCTGTAGAGATGCCTAGTAAAAAGCCGCGAGTCATGGTTTACCTTGACCCAGATAAGCACGAGTTTCTAAAGGAATGGGCTGAGGGTGAGCATCGAACCGTTAACAACCTCATAACCATGCTGCTTGAGCAAGCAATAGACAAGAAAAAGGAGGAAAAGGACAAATAACTAACGCGGTCGCGCAAAACAAAAACAGGAGGTAATTTGACCGAGGAAAATCAGCCAAACGACGGGATAGAGCGTGTTGAAGGGAAATTTGACCCACTAGCCGAAACTAGGTATTGGCTACCTGCTGCTTCAGAGCAACACTGCAAACGGATAGGTAGAAAAAGGGGAATACGATTAGTTAAAGTTGTTGATACCAAGCTAGAACCTTTACCAATAATTTGTATTTTTGAGGGACAACCAGATGAGTGAAACAACTACTCAGATACCAGTAAGCGAATTAATCCCAATGCTGATAGCGATCGCGGAGCGCAACTGGGAACGCTTTAAAGAAGTTGAAAAACAATTCGTTACAAAACATGGCATAGAGGCATGGGAAGATTTTTTTGCTTTCCGCCTTAAGCCAGCTTTAGACCAAGAATCTGACAGATGGCTGCTAGTTAAGTGGTGTAGTAATGGTTTCACCGTAAAGGATGTAGCTTGATGATGGGAATTGCCATACATCCATTAGGAAAACAGATTCACAAATGACGAAACCCGCTCGACCGGGAAGTTAAGCGGGTTTCATCATTTTTAGATTTATCACGGGTAACTCCGAACTGAAAATGTCCTGCAAGACGTTTCGGAACCGCGATCGCTGACTCTATGTTAACCAGTTATGCGGTCGTGTTGCAATAAGGAGTTACCCGGATTTGAAAAAATTCGGAGTAATAAAAAGTGCATACTACACAGACAACTGTAAAAGAGACTGCTAACAGACTGACAGACAGACATTACAAGGAGTGCGTCACAAAGCGGGGCTTGTGTCCAGAATGGATAGCCGCTAACTGTCGCTCAATGGACATCAAAGAAGCGAGCGAACGCTTAGGATACCAAGCGCAATCAGCAGGTATCTGGCTAGAAGGAGTCAACGGTTTTGGGCAGTATCGCCCTAACAAGCCCTGGAAAAGCATAGACGACAAGAAAGCACCCAAGTACCGAACAGCAACACTGGAAGAATATGACGCAATGCTACCGCGTCATCCTCATAATCCGCGCTACTGGCAAGATTTAGAGGCACTCAAAGCACTTTGCTATCACATCAACGGTCATCCTTGCTTACTTATAACTGAAGGACTATTTAAGGCGATCGCCGGATGTTCTCGCGGATTCCCTACAGTTGGACTTGCTGGTGTTGAGCAGGGCTTAACATCGATGGCTAACGACCCCCAAGGCAAACGTTACCTAGTCGATACCCTAGAATTGTTAGCTCGTGCTAAGTTTGGATGGATTATTGCTTTTGACGCGGACGAACGCGCCCAAACTAACAAAAATGTGGTGGCGGCACAGAGAAAACTAGCTTATCAATTAGCTAAGTTTAAAGTACCTGTGTACATTGCCACAGGTTTGTGGAGTGCAGCAGAGGGGAAGGGGATGGACGATTACATTCAAGCTAACGGCGACGACGCTTTTAGAGACAACGTATTAGCTAAGGCTGTTAATTTTGAAATTTGGGAACGTCAGTTTCAAGAAGACGATTCTGATAACAAAACCTTGTCAGAATCTTCTGTTGCTGCACAAATCGCCGAAGATTATCGCGCGAAGCTCGCTTGGCACGTAGCGAACAAAGCTTGGTACTGGTATGAAGCAGACAACAAGCGCGGGGTCTGGGGTGAAATTCCCCCTGAAGAGGCGATGTCTATTGTTTTAACAGAACTGGAAACGCGGACACGCCATTTTTCCAGCAAGTTCGTCAACGGTGTTTTGACTTTACTCAAGGCCAAGCTCAGGGTTAATCACTGGGAAGTCCGCAAAGGCTTTATTTGTCTTCAGGATTGTGTGCTTGATGTTAATACCCTCAAAGAATATCCACACGAGCCGGGATACAGAATGCTGAGTCAGCTACCTTTTAAATGGGCTGACCGCAGTGTAGGTTGTGAGCCTGTTAAGGAATGGTTGCTCGAAGCTTGCGAAGGTAAAGCCGACTGGGTGCAAGTAATTCGCGCTGGCATCAATGCCACCGTCACTGAACGCGGCGGTGAGTTACAACGATTCATGGAGCTAGTGGGTGCTGGCGGTACTGGCAAAGGTACTTTATTGCGGCTGGTACAAGCACTACTTGGCAGAGAAAACTACGCCATCACCGAACTGAAGCAGCTGGAGCAAAACCGCTTTGAAACTGCGGCTCTTTACGGCAAGAAAGCTGTATTTATCACTGACTCTGAACGCTACACAGGTGATGTTAGTACTCTCAAAAAATTGACGGGTGATGATGACCTGCGACACGAGAAAAAAGGAATCCAGCAAACAGGCAGCTTTAGATTTAGTGGGGTGGTCTGGATTGCTGCCAATGAAATCATTCAAAGCAGTGATTACACTAACGCTCTGGCCCGTCGTCGTCTGTCAATGCCTTTTGAGCGGGTTGTGCCTCAAAATGAGCGTCGCCCCTTAGAAAAAGAATTTGAACCATACTTGCCTGGGGTATTGCAATGGGTTTTAGAAATGTCAGCTTTGGAAGTGGCCGCTTATTTTGGCGACACTAATAAAAAAGTCCCTTCACTTGGCTCATTTAGCACAGAGGTACTGTTAAACACTAATCCTCTGGCAGATTGGGCTAATGACTGCCTCTACTATGACCCCAACGCACAAACACAAATTGGTGATAACGGTCAAAATCCTGAATTGTTTCTCTATCCTAATTACTGCGAATGGGCGCAACGTAATTCTCACGGCATCATGACCAAGCAACGATTCTCAGCAATTTTGCTCAATCTGCTGAAGTCGCAACTCAACATTAATGCCGCAAAAATCAGAAACAAGAAAGGACGTTTTATTACTAAAATTGCTATTCGCCAGTCAGGACATGACTTTCCACTCTTAATTTCAGAGAAAGATGCTGACCTTGATGCTGACCTAAATAAAAATAATGCTAACTCAGTGCTGACCCCAATGCTAACTCAAAGTGTTGATGGTGCTGGTTTTCAGAGTGATGCTGACCTTTTCGCTGATAGTAACGCAGCTGACACTCCTCACCAACACAACTTGATGAATACTACTAGCAGTCAAAATCAGGAGGGTAAGCCAACACAGTCAGCACAGTCAGCACCAGCAAGTGTTTCAGCCAGCACCACTGACAGCACTACCGACAGCACCACACAACGAATTATTGAGGCTTGGGATAACAAGTCAAGCTTGGGGGAAATCGTTCTAAGCCTTGAGAGTGCTGACTTACAGCAAATTGCTAAAGGTTTCAATCCTGAACAAGTGCAATATATTAAGGACGCAGCTAATAGTGTGTGGCGATTAGGTGCAACTTCATTGGCTGATTACAACGGCGAATTAGTCTACATTTGGGAATGCGGACAATCAAACGATGTTCGCATCGGTACTGAGACTCAGCCAGGGGCGAGGGTTAGACGCGCTCATCTGCGTCCTTGGTTGGGTATTTGATGACAAATCTAGATGCAACGCAAAACTTGCTAAAGACTGGGAGGATATCTGCTAAGATATGTGCAAAATAGTAAACCTGTGTCAATACTCGCTATTAGAACTCTTGCATAAATATTTTCTGGTATGATGAAGGGTTATTTTTCTTTACGTTAGAAAAGTAAAAATAGCCACAATTTATAGAGTTTTTAATACTAGCTATTGCTGGGAAATTTTTACTTAAAAAGTTGATATTACAAACTAATTCAGCAATTATCTATTTGCTGAATTAAGAGGATTAATTCTGATTTATTTAAGCTTTTAAATCTAATTCATGATTGTAGATTCCGGCAATCAAATTAGACCTTAAACCAAATCTGCGATGACGATTACGATATTGGTTAGATAAAATATTGAAAATCTTTAGACGACGATTAACGTGTTCGACAACGATTCTTAATCGATTCAGTTCTCGGTTATATTCCTTCTGTTCTTTAGCTAACTTTTTTCCTTTTGGTTTCTTAATCGGTGTTTCACTTAATTTATGAATTTTGGCAATCCCTTGATACCCTTTATCCGCTATTACTTTTAGTAATTCACCGAACCTTACACCACTGGTTTTAAATAGTCGAAAATCATGAATTCTTCACTTACCATGACCTATACAGATGATTTGACTGTTTTTTTGGTGAATAACTAATTGGGTTTTTAAAGTATGTTCTCCGGTTTTACCACTGAAAAATTTCTTTTGACCTCTTTTTGGTCTTTCAATTGGGCTTTCAGTCACATCCATCACAACTAAATCTTCTTGTGATGGCATCTTTAATAGTTCTTTCTTTCCTGGTAGACTAAACTTTCTTGAACTAATTAGAATGTTTTCAATTTTATATACTGTTCGACATACTGCGGATTATGAAAGTCCCCAATCTAATCCAATATGATAATAAGTGCGGTATTCTCTCCAATATTGAATAACCATTAAAATTTGGTCTTCAATAATTAATTTAGGACGACGACCAGATTTCTTTTTCTTTTTTTCATCAGCTTTAACTACATCAACCATAAAATCAAAGGTTTTACGGCTTACTCCAGTCATGCGCTTAAATTTTCTCGCAGTAAGCTGTTTAGCTTTCTCTATTTTCACTGCTCTTCAAATTCTTAATCGAAAATTTCCAAGCCTTTTATCATACCACAAAACACTTTTGCAAGAGTTCTAGGGGCTAAATGAGCAATCGTACAGAAAGTTATGCTAAGGCTGTAACCCTTACTGAATAGGCATTCTACAATTCGATATTTTTCGCAATTATTGCTGTACCAATTAACCTATAGATTATTTGGTGCAACAATTTAAGACGGCACAGTAAGGGTTTGAAGCCCATAAATTTCAGAGACTTCAATTGGTACAGTTTTATTCCTAGCGATTGCAGTATTGAAAGTGGCTCATCAAGTCCTTAGCGTAAGTTTCGGTATCACTGCTCATTTCACCCCTTTCACTTTCAGTATAAATTTCATGGAACCATTACCAGATAATTGGGTAGATATTCAACCTGATATTGTATATGTTTGTTATTTGAAACAAAAAATGAGATTTTAACTCATGATATGCTTCAGAAATGAGTATCCAGTTTATAGTTCACTTTTAATATTCGAGTTTTTTTACTAATAATGATTATTGTGTAGGGGTTAAAAAGACTGATACAAGCGACTTTTATATCAATACTTCGACTTGATTATCATTATTATTCAGCTACGATTTGAGTAGATGATCGCCCAACAATAGAGTGTTCGCTTGGATAATGAAATATTTGATTTTTACTCAGATATCTAATAAAACAAAAGTTTTAAATCATAACATGGGCATTTGAACCATATTTTGAATTGAAAGTTTAAGTTAGAGCAATTTTTTCAGGGATTTTTTGTGCAAGTTTTGTCCAATTGTGTTTTATTAACTAATTTTCTAGTTATGCTTCAGAAATTCAACTTTCTCTCATGTATGAATGCAAAGTTTAATTTTGTGATTGGCGTAAAAGCCTGAATTTTCGTTAACTTTTTTCCAATTTATGGATCAAAATTTTTCTCATATTATGATTCAAAGGACAATGTTTCACTTGGTGGTTTGCTAGTTTCGTTTGCCAGTGAACAAATAAAACTGGGATTAAAATATGATCAGAAAGGTAAGGATTTAAAAGCCATTACCTTTAGAAATTCTTAAAAATTCTTATAAAGTATTTCTGGCATTTAATAATGATCCTCAGTGATAAATATTTATTGAATTCTTTTAACGAGATAAATTTATTCTGGAGTTTTATGCTTAGTATAAATGGTTTTTTATTAAGTTTATTAAATGCTGAAGTGAGTATTAAAAATATTAAGATTCTTTGGAAATTTTTAACAGATCGTTTCAGATCTAAACCAATTATTTTAAGCGTTAAAGCACCTGACGGCAGAGAACTTTCTATACAAGCCTCTAGTCGAGAGGCGTTTGAATATGCCCTCAGGCAAGCTCAAGAGTTCCTAAACAAACGTGAATCTCCAGACGACATAATTATTGAACAATTCAAGGAAAAGGGTAAAAATTATTTAAAGCATCGAGAAATAGCACAACGCTTTTTTGAGCAAGCAGGTGCAAAAGTATCGGAGCAAGACCAATACAGCCTGCTTCTTACATCCGTTCCACAAGGTCTAAAACTTTTGCCTCCAGTATCTGTTCTAATTTCTGATGGTGTCTTAACTAAAGATGATGTGTCTGAACTAGTTAAAAAATCTAGACAACCAATCAGAACTGGTTTTGATAATACTGCAATACTTCTTTATCAAGAACCACCAGACACAATAGTGCGGCTGCGTATAGCTGAAGTTCGTTTAGAAGATAATTTTATGATAATTCCAATTTCGCTTGCAGAGGCAGAAAATTCCTTATCTGATAGCAGAATTTGTGAAGCAGTATTTACTGAATATGTAAACCGTTATATAAAGCGTGCTAACTTCTTTGATGATAAAAATGCAATTAGCGATACAGTTTCTTTTTTTGGAAGAATTGAACTTTTAAATCGATTGAAGGAAGAGTTATTAGGATATCAAGCAATTGGATTATTTGGTTTAAGAAAATCAGGGAAAACTTCAATACTATATCAATTAAGCTTTTTGTTAAGAAACCATCCAATTGTACGTATAGACCTTCAACAATATACTGGTTATCGTTATGGTGCAGACCTATTTAACGATATTCTTCGTCAGTTATCCACACTTGTGAGAAACTATATTCCCGAATATAGTCCAAATTTTGAATATTTTATATCTTCTACACCAACTTTAGAAATAACAAATAAATTTGTTAAGAGAATTCATGACCTTACAGAAGCTTTGCAGTTGGCTGGGTATCAATTGCCGATTTTGTGCTTAATGGATGAAGTAGAACGGATTTTACCTAATTCTAATCATCCAATAGAAAAAGTAGAAGAGTTTAATGCTTGTTTTGGCGCTTTGCGTGTTCTTTGTCAAGATAAAGACAAGCGCAATTTATCACTCATTGTTGCTGATGTTCATCCTGACTGCAATCGCATTAATAATTGGCCACAAGATGGAGTTTCCACAAATCCAGTCTTTAGCTTTTTCAAAGAAATATATTTATATCCTTTTTCAGAACAAGAAACTGTTGAGATGCTTACTAGTATTGCGGAGTTTATGGGATTAAATTTTGATTCTCAAACTCCTATAGAAATTCATAAAGAAAGTGGAGGGCATCCATTTATTGCTCGACAACTTGCTCGATTTTTGACTCAAATGATTCCTGAAAAAGGAATTCGTTCAGTTGATTGGTCTATGCTACAGCCAGCTTTGGATAATTTGGTTTTTGATTTTGATGAGTTGAGTAATTACTTTGAGAAAAGTATCTGGGAAGATTTAGAAAAGCGCGATTTTAAATCTGCACTATCTATTCTAAAAATACTTGCTACCAATGAAGGATCAGGTCAATGGATTGAAAATCAATTTTTGCTAGGAAAACTTACTCCTAACTGCACACTAAGAGAGTGTCATAATGCTTTAAAGTGGCTAGTAGCTGTAGGAATTATAGATCACCAACAGGTAGCTGATAATACTGACTACCGGATTCGGATACTGCATTTCTCACGATGGATTCGGATGCAAATGACTAAAGAGGAACTTCAACAATGGAAAATAGACTAACAGAACGTCCAAACTTTAAGCTTGCAATTGATGATCCAGCATATTTTGTTGGACGCAACCAATTACTGAACGAGATAAAGCGCGCTCCTTGTGAAATCCGAATTCTCCTTGGTGGTCGTCGTATAGGTAAAACTAGCCTTTTACACGCTATTCAGTGGAGCTTATTAGACCCCAGTTTGGATCAAGCGAATCGGACATTTCCTGTTCTGATCAACTTGGAGGTAGAGAAGCCACAGGGATTAGACAACCTGCGTTATATCATGATTGCCCGACTGCGTGAATCAATAGAAAAATGGCAGAATATACCAGGTGCAACCTTGAGAGAAATGTACCGTTCTTATCTTCGGCAAGTAGTAGATGGTGAAATCGGAGTTAAGTTCCTTGAGCTAATTAACGTAAAACTAAAAGTTGACAATCCTGATAAAAAACGTCAATTAATCCATGATGACTTTCGACAGGCAATGCTGAAGACAATAAATGATCTCAAGCATAAGCAATTTAATGGAGTATGCTTCCTTTTTGAGCGGGCGGAATTTATAGCTCGTCAGAAAGAGTGGGCAAACGATGCTTGGAGTTACTTCAGAGGATTAAAGGATACAGAAGTAGCTCTAAAACCATATTTAGGATTTTTTCTATCAGGATACCGTGAATTGAAAGAGTATCAGCAGGAAGTAGGTTCTCCTCTACTCAATATTGCTGATATAAGCTGGTTAAGTTCACTAACAGACTCAGAAATCAAAGCTTTGATTGCTTGCCGGCAAAAAAGTGAAGAAATTCCAATATCTGAAAAAGGAATATCTTTTGTGACAGAATGGGCAGGAGGACATCCATACCTGACTCAGCAGATGCTCAATGCAGTGTCTAATAAGTATCTAGCTGGAGAAAAAATTCGCCTGGATCAATTGACTGACGAACTATTACAACAGCATGATCATGATTTTAGTGTTTGGTGGAATGTTGCTCAAGAAGTTGGGGGTTTAGATGAAAATGCACGGAAAGTCTATCAAATCCTCATTGAGCAACGACAAGCTAATGTTGTTAGTTTAGCTCAAAACTCACACTTAAGTCCTATGAAAACAAGACACTTACTAGATGTACTTGTTGGTGCTGGTATTATTCGGAAGTTGGATAACGGAATATACAAGATTGGTGCGCGCCTTTTTGAAGAATGGGTGAAGCAGCAGCCACCTGGATTTCATTAATAGTTGTTACTGTAATTAGGTAGCAGCATTATAGGCATAGAGCCGAGATTCCGAAACCGTTGGCGAAATATTACTTAAAATAAAAACGGCGGTTTGTCGCTCGCGCTCTACTCACAGCCACATTCAGTAAATTAGGCCGCCGATTAATAAACCAAAGACTATCAGTTGCCCTACATTGGCGAGTTGAGAAAATTATCACTGATTTCTGTCCACCTTGAAACGTGTGAACTGTGCCAATGCTCTTGGGAGAAAAATTAGGGACTTCCAGAAATTAAATTATCCAATTTTGAGAGCGAAGATGATGAGCAGATTCTTCCTCCCCCAGCTTCAAAAGCGTTCGCGTAGCGTCCCGCAGGGATGGGATATTTATTTAATTGGAAGTCCCTTAGTCCAGCGAGATTGTAAACGTTGAGTCAGGGCATTTACCTATTCACTCGTCCCCAAGTAAGGCTTCCAGCTTGTTCAGAAGATTTACTAGCTGTTTTTGCTTTCGTGGTTCTTTCCATAGCTGACGTTTTTTAATGCGCTGGGTGATATCTTTTAGCCGTTCTGGTATTTGGTTACGTGTTTTAGTTGATGGTGGTGGTTCAGATGAAGTGTTGGCGATGATTTGCTCTTTAATTTGGCTTAAAGACCAATCGTTTGTTATTGCTTCCGACAAGAGTTGCTTTCGCAGTTCCTCGTCTTTTACCCGTGCCAATGCTTGCGCTTTGGTGTATTCTAGTTTGCCCTCTCGCAGTGCCATTAAAATGTCTTCTGGCAGATTGAGTAATGGTAAACGCTTGGTGGTGAATGATAGCCAATTCATCAGCCCCAAGCTCTCAAATACCTGCTCTACCGTCTTTGATTGCTCCAACTCCACTTTAGGAGAAACGTTTCTCCTAGATTCTGTCTGCTCGTCTAAATCGTCAGAAATCTTACCGTCTGATTCTGTTGATTCTGAGTTAGGAGAAACGTTTCTCCTAGATTCTGTTTCTTCCTCTAAATTATCAGAAATGCTATCTGTTGATTCCGTTTCTTCGCCTTTAGGAGAAACGTTTCTCCTAGATTCATCTGGGGAGTCTGTTGATTGCTGTTCTTCTTTGCTGTGAGCATTTTTCATGCGGTACAGCAAGGATTTCACAGCTTCTACATCGCACTTAAGCCGGATGGCTAACAGATGCAAAATACCTTCTGTTTCTTCAACTGGGTTCAGGTCTTCTCGTTGTAGGTTTTCAATCAAAGCCAACTGAAAAGCTTGGTCATTCGATAGCTCACGGACAACCACAGGCGCAACTTCAAGCTTTGCTTCCTGCCCTGCTCGATAGCGTCGTTCTCCTGCTACTAGTTCGTATTTTCCTTTGCCCAGGGGGCGCACTAACAGAGGTTGGAGAATGCCATGCTGTTTGACTGACTCAAATAATTCTTTTAATGCTTGTGGGTCAAAGTATCGCCTTGGTTGCTGTTGAGGCAGTACTATATCTTCGAGTTTGATAGTAGTTTCAGTAGCTCTTGGTGTTTCTGTGTCTGTTGAGTCTAACCAAGGTGCTGGGGGTGGTGTGGTAATTTGTCCACCAAAGGGTTTGTCAGTTTGCTTGCGTCTTATCATAATGCCTCCAATGCCAAGGCGATTTCTTCAAGAATAGGGACTACAGAATGTTTGGGGTCAAATACTGCCAGGGGCGCACGTTCTTCTGACGCATCGACAAAAGCGGTAGCTCTGGGGATGGCTGGGAAGATTCGACCCCAAACCGAAAGTTGTTCTTGCATAGCTGCTAATGCTCGTTTATCGGCTGAGTTCTGGTGAGCATACCTTGTGGGAACAAACCCGGCTATTTCGATTTTGCGGTTGGCTTTATTTTTTACGTGGGTAATAGTTTGTAAGAGTTCATCAGTTCCCTCGAAGGCTTTAACATGGGTTTCCACAGGGACGAGGACATGTGTGGCTGCGACTAGGGAGATATAAGAAAGTAATCCTAAACTGGGGGGACAGTCTATAAGGATAAAATCATATTCATCTAAAATAGGTGCAACAGCTTCCTTCAGGCGGAAGTCGCGCATGGCAGCACTAACTAACTGCATTTCGGCTCCACTGAGGACTCGGTTAGCAGGAGCCAAGTCCATACCGTGAATATCTTCATGAATCGGTAAGGGCTGCTCGTCGATAATAGCATCAGCAACGGTTTTTTGTAACTGAGATGGCACTAACCCCATGAATTTGGTCAATGAGGCTTGGGGGTCTATGTCGATGAGGAGAACGCGGTGTTCTCGTTTTGCTAGGTGGTATCCCAGGTTTTGGGTCAGTGTCGATTTGGCGACACCACCTGCCTGATTAAACAGGGCTATAATGCGGCATTGTTTGTCAGGAGTTGACACTGGCTTGCGTTCCTAGTAGATACGTTGAGGTTGGGTCAACTGACTCGGTTTTAGTTTCTAGTGTACGTGGTGAAGGTGAAAAAAGTTTATTTAAGCATAGAAATTGCAGTAGTGTTTATATAACTTCACCGTATGTAGATTTCACGATGTCACTATGATTGCGGAAGTAACGAAGCGCGGAAAGGTAGAGGAAGCCAACCTTAAGAACATCAGGAGCCGGATACACAGAAATGGGTACGTCCGGATCTAACTGAGAGGTGCGGGGCTTAATAGCTCCCATCGACTCAACCTGAATCCGCCGTTTTTATATTAAGTAATATTTCGCCAACTGTATCTTCGCTATATCTAGGCCATGTGGGAATCTCTGCCTACTAAAATTTCGACTCCAAACTGCACGAGCCTGTTACGTGGTGATAAAAATTAGGATGAAAATAGCACTACGTTATGTTATGTCGGAATATCTGCCCTACTAAAATTTGACTCCAAGATTTTGATGCTTCTCGAATTGCAGAAGATAGGCATCACCATTCCAGTCTCAACCCCACACTATGTTTATTTTCCTGAATTGAGAAGTGATTCCGCTGGTTTGGGTCAATTATAAAATCCTCCTACAAGGATACAGTGCAGGAGGGGATGTATAAATTAATGACTGTGTATTTTGTATCACCTAAAAAAGTATTTTTGCTTCTCCTATTGGGGGGTTGTCTAAAATTTCCGATTGTGTGTTGGAAGCGTTAAATTGTGGCATTGCCGTTTTTTAAAGATTTATGTAAATATCTAGACTTATTGATTCTGCGTAATAAAACAGACATTAAGTGTTACAAAATAGCTAGATCTACTACTAATATTCCTATGAGTGCTGTTAAAGAATATATGGAAAATTGCCAGAATGCTGCAATCAGGGCAGGATTTCCGGCTGAGTGCGGAAGAGAAATGCTTGAGGGTTATCTTCAAGACCTTGCACAAGGTTGGTCACAGCAGCAGTTTGAAACATGGTTTATGGACATGGAAGCTAAGTATGGTTCTCGTAGCAAGAGTGGAATCTCATTGAGTTGTTTGTACAGAAATATTATGCAACGGGTCAATACTGATGATTTTGTTTTAACTACAGAGCTTAATTCGCTCCCTAGATAGATGAAGTAGTGCGGTTCATGCACACAGATAGCGATTATGTCATCTGTCTGACAGTCGGATTTTACAATCATCCTAAAGGTGCATGAGAAGAAATTGCTGATGTTGAATAACTAAAAAGAAGAGAAATTCGGCAGGAGTTAGCAATGCTGGGTTATTGCCGATTTTTTAGATTCTTTTAATTATTATATATGCAATTATCTGGTAAAGGAAATCATGCAGGCAGAAAGCACTGCAACATTAACAAACAAACTAGTGCCGCAGTTTTGATTGCCGCCCTTGAATGTATTGAAGATGCTCAGAATGCTGCTAGTGATGCTGAATTTCCAGCCGAATGCGGAAGAGAAATGCTTCAAGGTTGTCTTGAAGACATTGCACAAGACTGGTCTGATGAGCAGTTTCAAAGGTGGTTTGATGGGATAGAAGCAAAATATGGTTCTCGTAGCCCTCTAGGAATTTCCATGATTGGTTTATACAGGTGCGTTGTGAGAATTATCCAGATTTATGACACACGATTATCGATTGAACTTATGTTCGTGAAGGATAAATGAAGCTAGTTAGGAAAAACTATTAGGGTCTAAATCAGTCGGAAATACAAAAACTTCTTTACCTGATTGGTTCCAAATCCTGTAATGAAGTTCAATTGCTTTTAACAAATAACAGTACTTAATTGGAACCCAAGAATTATCCCTGTAATATATAACAACACGGTCATTTACATACTCTTTCTGAGGAATTGGCACCTGCCAGGGCGAGGTTAATATAGGACTCTGAGCAATCAGTGCAACCATAAGCTACAACATTCTCTACCTCATTTTAAGCTCCATCAATTTAGATATTATTGATTAACAATTTGTTATTACCAGCAACCTCAGTAATGTTCTTAACTCCTCCAAAAGTAATATAAATTCTTTGATTCGGTCAAATCGTTGTAGGTTGTGGATCACAGGGTTTAAAGTCAGGGGATGAGAATCAATCGGCTCGGACGATGGGGCGGACTTCAACTGAACTTTTTTCGTTCCATACGCCATATCCCGGTGCTTACAGGTATAACTGTCTCTAGAAGTTTGCCTTGGCTTTGAACACGAATAGTATTGTCACCAAGTCGCCATACTCCAATGGCTTGATTCTGTGAGGGGGAAAATTCTCCTTGGTAATGAATTGGTGGATGTTCCACTTGATGATCTAATCTAATGCCGTACTCAGATAACCAGTAATCAAATAATGTTTTCAAGCCTGTGGGTGTTGCAACGTAAAGCACAGGCATTCGTTTAAAGAAGGAAATTTTATCACCTGCTATTTGTCCAAGTACAAAACCTGGCTCTGGCATTCCTCTTTGCGGATCATCTTGAACTTGCCCTCGAAATCTACCAAACCAAGACTGTTGCAGCACTAATGTAAAGGGAACACTTAGTTGATGAAAAGGATATAATTCGTTTGGATCATAAGAGTATTCACCAATCCAAGTACCTGTAATATTCCAACGTGTCATAGTCTCCACTAACCAAGCGAAACATTTTTTGAGTAGCATCTGGGGAAAATTCTACACTGTTGCTTTGACGCGAAAGATCAATCTGGGGCTGGGGTTGCTAGGCAGCGTTGATATCACTCACTCTCTTGCTACGATTTATCAACTAGACAAATCACCATTGCTCACTCAATATTGTCTATCACAAGTATTGTTGCCCTTCCTTCAACAAGAGCGCGATCGCCCCCCGGTGCTAGATAATGGTGTGTGGTAGTGGAAACTGCTATTACTACCTTGTCAATAAAACTAGTACTCTGCCAAGAGAACTTTGCGTGGTGGCAGGCAGGGGAAGCTGGGGGGCTGGGGAGGGATGAATTTTCTCCCCCTGCTCGACCTACACAGCAATTTTGGGTTGGTAAACTACTAGTAGCAAAGTTTTAAATGTATCAGGTGGTAGTAGTGTTGATGGAACCAATGTCATTCAGTGGTCAAAAGGAAATGACGATAACTCTAAATGGAAGTTTCTTGACCAACTGCTGTTAATACTGAAAACTCAGTCCTGGTAAGCGTTGAGCTTGTTTGCAAATAATCCTGGCTCAAATGAAATTATAGTTGCAAATAATCCTGGTTTGAAAATGTCTTGATTGCAGGTTTGGGCATTTATAATTGCATATCAATGCTTTGGGCAAGAGTAACATCATTCATGGTAATTCCACCTGCATCGTGGGTTGTCAGTTGAACTGTAACCTGGTTATAAACATTGAACCACTCTGGATGATGGCCTTGAGTTTCTGCAATCAGTGCAACGCGAGTCATAAAGCCAAATGCTGCGATAAACGAGGTGAATTCAAAGTGGCGGTAGAGTTTACCGTCTACAATCTTCCAATGATTTAGTCTTGCGAGCGCGCGCTCCAGTTCATCCGGTGATAGCACAGCGCAATGTACCAATTGATTGCCAATCATACAATTTATGTCTCCAATCGATTTATCAGAATTGCGTCAAACTTGAAGGGCATCATCTCCTGTTGGATGCCCTTCAAAGCCTGATCAACGGGAGATGATGTCCTCAACAGTCGATTAATGAGCCTGTGCTGCGAGAGTGGGGGAGATCGCATCCCGCAGATAAGGACGGCTATACCAACTCCAGAGTCCTTCGGTCACTGGCACAATGTTTAATTCGGCACGCCACTCGTCTATAGGACGTTCCAGTCCTTCTTCAAACTTCACCGGAAACAAGGGTGTAGCTTGCCGTGCAATGCGGATGCCTTGAGAAACCAGGTCAAAATTATATTCCAGAGGAGAATTGATGCCTTCCCGTGCTTGATTAGCCATGAACGCTAACAACGAACCAACCAAATCAATGAACGTGAATGCGGGATAGCCAATTTGCCCAACCGTCACTGAAATCACTCCCAGTTCACCGTAGTCATCAAAGCTAAAGCCCGTCAAAATATGATGCAGATCATGAGTTTTGCGAACGCGATGGGTAATATAATCGACATCTGATTCAATCTTTCGGAGGCGATAGAACCCTATATCATAGTTCATAGCACTGAGAACACGAGCATAAGTCCAACCCAATGAGCCTTCCGGCAGCTTCAGCAAGGTTTCCAGATCAAAATCTGGGCCCATATAACGCTCATCAACTAATTGTGCTGAGTCTGGATTTTGACGGACAACCTGCAAACATCTTTTCATTTGCTCACTATCAGTCAAAGCATCCTCAATATCGAAGATGTTTTGCGTGTCAACTCTCCCCCCAGCAACCATGTCAACTAAAGACAGCAGTTTATCAACATTTTCAGGAGTTGCTAGTTCGTTGATATATTTGAATCCCATGATTGTTACCTCGCGGTGCGTTGTTTGTTTTCGACAACTGCATCCTACGGTGACTCCACAGGTAAGCAATAGGGGATTTTTTTGATATAGGTCAAATTTGATTAAGATCAAATTTCCTGGGCTAGATGACGGCGGCGTTGCTGATTTCGATATCTGGCGCGGATGCGACTGAGGGTTTCTTGGGTTATTCCCAAAGTCGGATTTGGTTGGAATTGTTCAAGATACTTACCGCCAATTTTTTGAAGGGGAAACAATATACGTTGAAAATGGCGAGTCAATCTGCTTAAAGCGTGCCGCCATAATAGAAGTGCCTTTAAATTGGGATGGGAATGAGAATCTATTTGATGTCGTCAAGGGGTAAAAGTAGCCAAGGCGATTTTGCCGCCATGCGTCGTCTGAAAATCATAACCAGACTATGTTTCAGAAAAAATTGACTCTTTGAAACGGTGGCAACATTTGACGAGATTCAATACTAATATTCGGTTAGGCGATCGCCTTCACAAGCGTTCAGCCAAAAAGTTGTGAGTTTTCCCGACTCCGGGAATTGCACAATTCCCAATCATACATCAGTTAGATTTAGCGAAGTAACGATATAGCGAAATAACGAAATCGCCCCACTTACACAGAACAGAGATCGCCTGGGGGTGGAAAATAGATGGACTAATTAATCGGTAGGTAGTTGAAAAAGAAACTATAAATCCCGGCACGGGATTTGCTAAGGCAGTGCAGATAAACTCATCTTGATATATCAGACTACTGGCTTTCCTAAAGCAATCTGCAACTGTCTCTGTAACTGTTTGACCTGTCTGTGTAACTTCTTGTTCTCTTTCTGTAATTTCTCTATCTCATCATCCTTAGTTACAGCGCCTCTATCTGTAACTAAAGAGTTGGTTACAGATACGCTCTTGGTAACTTTCCTCTTCAACTTCTCGGTTAATTGCTTGGCGACCGCCTCCAAATTTTCAATAGTCAATCCCTCATCCAGCCCGACGTAGCATTTGGCCAAATTGCCGGACTGTTTGCGATAAGCATACCAGTAACTACCCTGCCCCTTAGTTCCCTGCTCCTTTCGCATTGTGTAGGCAGGTTCACTCGACATAGGGCAGTAACGGAACGATTCAGCATTCATTAACCAATCCTGCCAGTCATCCCAATCCGCCTCCAGTTCAATCTCTCTGTTGGCTGGGGTTTGAAAGATACCCCTTGCCACAGTCGGCAACGAAGGTTTTCTTGGCATAACTTCTGTTTCACTCTTTGTAACTACTATATCTGTAACTAAGCGATAGTTACCTAGAAAACTTACCTATTATTTGCAGAGGTAAATGAGCAATCGTGGTGATAAGGCAGCTTAGTTACTATTAATGTATAAACATATTAAAGTATTAGACCTTTATTAGTTGGCTGATAAAGGTTTTACCTTTAGGAGTTTGAGGAGTCGGTCGTAGGTTAAAAAGACAGATATATTAACGTATTAGACCTTTAGAGTATTAAATACAAGCACTTACCTTTACAGATTTAACAATCAGCCTATGTATTGAAATGTATTGACATATAAAAGTATTATACCTTTATGGTATAAACTGATTAACGCTTTAACATTTTAATAGTGATTGTCATTAGTGTGTTCAATTTTAAGGGTGGAACTAGCAAAAGCTCGACCACACTTAACTTAGGGGCATTTCTAGCCTCTCCCAAACGCCAAACCCTGCTAATTGATTTGGATGGGCAACGTACTCTCTCGTTCGGTTTGGGTATGGATGGTAATGAGCCAACAACTCTAGACTGGCTAACAAGTAAAGAAACAGTTACGCCTAAACAGACCCAAGTTAAACACCTGTATCTGATTCCAGGTGATATAGGTATGTTTCGCCTGACATCTGAACAGGACTTATTCGTCCCAGCACTATCTCGGCTTAGAGGATTTGATTTAGTTTTAATGGACTGTCCGCCAGGGCTATCGGCGGCATCAGTGCAGGCCATTCTAAGCAGCGATCGCATTCTTATTCCCACTCTCTGTGAACCTGCTTCTCTAAAAGGACTTTCGGAAGCTGTGGAATTAATCCGAGGAGAAAGGGCAGATATTCCCATTGATGTTGTGAGAACTCGGTATAAGCCCCGGTTAGTTTTGACCAAAGAGGCTGATGATTTGTTAATTGAGGCGGCGGTGGAGTTAGGTTATCGACTTTTACACACTACCATCCCTGATAACATAGCCGTTGCTGAATCTATCGCAGCGCAACAACCAGTCTTAACTTATGCACCCAAATCCAGTGGTGCTAGAGCTTACCAATCGTTGGCTAAGGAATGCATCAAATATTGGGGGACGAAATGACAACAAGAAAAAAAATGTCTGGCATGAAATTAAGCCAGTTTTCTGGAATCAAAAGCCAAACAGAACCAGAAATTACGGAATTTCCCACTGAAGTAGAACCAGCTTCCCCAGTACTTGAGAAAATGCCTGTAACCTCCTCGACTAAAGAATCAGTATTGTCAGCCCCTACTGCATCATTAACCTCTGAGCCACTAGTTCAGGAAAAACCAGTAACAATTAATATCAAAATTACTCGCGCACAGCATAACTGGTTAACGGATACAGCCCGAACAGTAAGGGACAACAATACAGAAGCGGTTCCCCCCGGTGAGCGGGTTTACCCTCAACACCTAATCGGCGTTGCCATAGAACTGTTGCAAAATAGTGAGGTTGATTGGAGCCAAGTAAAGAACACTGAAGACCTCAAGCGATTACTGAATCTATAAGCTAACAAGGGTAAATCATTTAATAGTATAAAGGTCTAATACTATTAAATTTAATATCATAAGAGTAAATTTTTTCTCAAAATAGGTTCATTCAAACAAAAGTCTTAAGCATGAAATCTATTCCACGAGTGCTTAAACCATCCAAACAATCTAAATAAAAGTCCAATTCTACAACCATAGGTAACAAGCAAAAGCAGTAGATACCAGTACAGGAGCAGGCAGAAACAAAAGTGAACAACGATAATCCAGAACAACCGTTAAATGTTGAGCCGGAAGTAGCAAATCGCAATCTCAGCAAAGTTTAACACTTCTTCCCATCTATCATCACCAGGTAAAGGAGTGTAATCAAATATATCATTTATACAATTATAAAATTGTTTTAAAACACTAATAGTTAAATAGCTAAACCCTTCTTTAGAAAAGGCTTTTAAAAATAAATAATACTCATTACTAGAATCTGTACGATAATTTGTATTACTCATGATTTTTGATAAATGTTTTATAATTCTTGATTAAAAAAGGAAAAATCATAGTATAATATTTATTTGTTAATTAATTACTTTTCATAATTAAGTTAAAACGAATGTTTGACACCCCAACTATCTTTTCATTTTTTAGTGGAGCAGGATTTTTAGATTTAGGTTTTGAGCTAAATGGATATCGTATAGTTTATGTCAACGAAGTTTTCCTTCCTTTTTTAGAAGCTTATCAATACTCTAGAAAAAATCTTAAATTACCAGAAGAAAAATATGGATACGAAAATTGTAGTATAGAAGATTATTTGCAACCTAAGAATCAAGCTAAACTTAAAGATTTATTACAAGATACACGTAAGTCATCTTCTCTAGTCGGTTTTATTGGTGGCCCTCCCTGCCCTGATTTTTCAATAGGAGGAAAAAATCGTGGTCACGAGGGTGATCATGGAAGGTTATCAGAAATTTTTGCAGAGATAATCTGTCAACAAAAACCTGATTTTTTTCTATTTGAGAATGTTAAAGGTTTGTGGCAAACTAAAAAACATCGTCAGTTTTATGAATATCTCAAGGAAAAGTTTTATAGCTCCGGTTACATCCTCACTGAGCATTTGATTAATGCAATTGAATATGGTGTACCTCAAGATAGAGATAGAATTATTTTGATTGGTTTCCTTTCTGATATTTTCTCAGTCAAAATAAATAAAAATAAAAAATATGAACTAAATTTCCCTTGGCATAATTTGAAATCTTATTTAAAAGAAGATGTTTTAAAATTAGACTGGCCTAAAGTTCATAATTTTGAAGAAGATTCGTATCTTGATTGCCCACATAATATTCCTCAAGAATTAACAGTAGAGTACTGGTTTAGGAAAAATGATGTACTTAATCATCCAAATGCTAAACATCATTTTATGCCTAGAAGTGGTATTACAAGATTTCGAGTAATTCAGGAAGGAGATGATTCGCGTAAATCCTTTAAACGTTTACACAGATGGCGGTATTCTCCTACTGTTTGTTATGGTAATAATGAAGTACACTTACATCCATATAAAATTCGGAGGATATCAGTAGCAGAAGCACTGGCTCTGCAATCTTTACCTCAAGAGTATTTATTACCACCAAATATGACATTAACAAATATGTTTAAAACTATTGGTAATGGTGTTCCATATTTAGCAGGTTCTGCTATTGCCAAAAGTATTCTGTTTTTTCTGGAAAGTTTACAAAATAATCAATTAGATATAAATTTAAAATTAGAAGAAACCCCAGAATGCAAACAAATACAGCTAGAATTAGCTTTGAATTTTTAACTTAAATGCTAGAGAATATCTCCCAATATTTATCTAATTCTATTTTGGTTGAAATATTTGTATCTGAATCAATAGCAAGAGATTTTAGCAATTCTAACTCTTCTTCTAAATTTTCTATCCTAAATATAGGAATACTAGATAATAGTGGTGCTTTAAAGACTTGTGCATCACTCTCATTACTTCTGCCAATAACATCAAATCGAAGTCGGTGTTCTGCATTATGTATATATTGACTAGCATACTTTGTAATATTTGCTTCATATAAAATTTGATATCTTCTATCTGGTCTGTTGCTAGTTTTAAGAGAAATAAAAGAAATAACATCTGAAGGTTCACATTTATTCTTAACGTTTTTGTATAAATCCTTCAAATTAGATAGTAAATCTTCTTCTTCATTAGGAATAAAATTTTCCACTACTCTTCGTTTTATAAGAACGAAATCAGGATTTGAACATCTTATGAAAAATCCTTGATTTTTTAGTTTAGATACAAGTTTTTCATATACTGCTCTAGATTCATGTGTATATATTTGCCAAAATTTTAAACTGCTTTCATTAGGCATTTTAACTAAATAAATATCGTTTGTATTTTTTATTATAGAATTATGAGCAGTCAGTAAAAAACTCATCTCATTCCACCGCCCTTTACAGTTATTTAATGAGCCAGGAGTAGGTTGTAGTCCATTAAACTCTTCCTTTGATTTAGCAACAACTAGGTCGTATATCTTCTCATGAATTTCATTAATTAGTGTTTCTTTCGGTAGCAAAGGATATAGCTTAATGAAAGCCATATCAGCCTTAACAGAAATATTTCCATCAGTATTTAAAAATAAAAAATTTTCAGTCATACCATATCACGAAATTTCAATATTGATAAAATTCCCTGAAATAGTATACAAGCTATTAAAAATTAATATTTTTTAACTAAGAATCAGCTTATTATCTAAAACCCAATAACAGAAACCGCCTTCCGTCTCTACTCTGGCGTGACCTCTAGATAACGCTACAACGTACCCAGCCAGGTCTGCGTTAGGGCAGATCGCCTAAACGAATGGGTGCTAACTCCTTCCAAGCCAATCCAGATGTCCGCCGGATACCCATCTAGGCATTGTGTTAATAAAATAGCCGATTGGTTTGCTCATTGTTGCTAAGATTTTTATGTATCTATAATGCGTAGATGCCGGTAGGGTGATCGCCTGACTGTCAAATCAGTGCGATCTCTCTTATTCATCAAAACTACTCAAAATAAGGTACCCCAGCATCACTCATCCGGGATAACGCAGTTTTGCTTCAGGCGATCGCAAATTTCAACGCCTTGATGTATGCAGCGATAGAATCCCGGCGCGGGATTCTGTATCGCCGCAGGAATGCTGTAGTTTAAGATTTTGGTCTAATTGAGAATGTGGGTTAGTTATTTTCGGTGAACTTCTCCACCTCATTGCCCCAGGAATCCCAGTCAGGACGAGATTGGCGGGAAAACATTTCTAGTTTCGTCATCCCTGCACAAAGTTTCTCCACCAATTCATAAAATTCTGCGGGTTTGCGGCTGTGTTCTCTTCTGGGGGCGTGAATAATAGTTGGTTCGTTGGTCAAAGTTTTCATAGTTGCGAACGCCTTGACCTGTCCTTTTGTTGCTAACAAACAGTGTTCGGTGCAGTTGCGAAGCCAATGCCCAGTGCCTATGCGGGGCTTGCCTTCTTTGGTGACTTTCTCCCAAGTGAGTATAGTCTTAATCTCAAACCCCCAATGTTGAATGCAATTTACTGCCTCAGCCACATGATTGTTGGTGAACCACAACCACAACACACAGCCATTGCGAGAGGATAACTCTGGGAGTGGTAAAGCCAAGATTTTCTCAATTTTCATGGGGGTGTAAGGTATTCGGTTTCTGTGGCTTTCATCTTGAGAACGCAAACTGTAAAACCAAGGTGGGTCACACACTATGCACTCATAGCTTTTCTCTGGCAATGAAACTTCCCCGGTGTCCAACTTGCCTTCGAGTTTGGCAAGACGTAGGAGTAGCTGTTGTTTCTCATCATTGGAAAAGCCCTTTAGCTTGGGGAGTTTTTGAATTGCAGATTGATAGTTACCGAGGTAGTGTAAGGTTTCGTGCCTTGGCTTTCCCCCTACACGAATGCTTCTAACAATCTGGTAATAGTTATGTCCGTCTATTCGGCGTTTGGCTAGAAATGGCATTGTAGTTTAAGCTTTTAGCAAAATTCTTAAACTACAGTGATAACATGGTTCGGCGGGATTGTCATTTTATACACATAAATGTGGCATAGCTTATCTCTGCGGATACGTCTGTCCCGGTGACGGGAACCAATTACTGAATGTTGTGGCTCAAGTCGTTTAATAAATTTTAGACATTTGTAATTTTGTTCAAGCGGAATTAACTATAGAATCGTTAAAAAGTTACAAAAACCGTCCTAGTTATGCACATTAATATCGCGGACGACCTCAAGAAACGATTCAATGCAGCTTGCGCTTTACGGGGGCTGAAGATGAGCCAAGTTGTGGCAGAAATAATCGGGTAATAGTTGTAGTGTGCTAATGAAATTTATGAGAATACTTCAATATATTAAAAAATTAAAGTCTGCAAAAAATAGTTTAAAGCAGAAAAGATTATATGCGCTTCTGTTTACACTAACTTTGTGTTTGGTGCTTTCTACCTCAGCAGTCCCCAGCTATTCTCAAACTCCTACCCCTACACCTCGTCCTGTAATTGAACAGAAGGTTCGTGAACTGGCTAAGAATGATGTCGAAAACGATATTCCAAGAAGAAATGACTATGCTGTTAAGCGTTACGGTAAAAAATCTCCAGACTTAAAAGATGATGAAATTTTAGAAATATACGATAACGAGTACACCAAGCAATTAGAAGCAAAAAAGAATAACTTATGGGAACAACTGAAGCCTGAAACTGGGTGGTCAGTTGCTATAGTTTTATTCTTTATTTTAATTTTTAAAGATACTTTAACTACATGGGTTAGCCAAGGTTTTGAGTTTATAGGAAATCAACTCTATAGTAAACTATCAGGAACTTCATGGCTGCGTGGTGCTGCACTCAAACGCTACAGAAAAGAAATTCAGGAGAAATATGAAAATTTAAAAATATCATTTCGACCTAATAGACCTTTAAAGCTAAAAGACATATACGTTCCACTCAAAGTTACAGGCACTAACGACACTGATTTAATTGATGCCTTTCAAGCTGTAGCTAAGTATCGCCGACTTATGGTGAAAGGCTCTCCTGGCTCTGGTAAAACAATGCTGTTGAAATATATCGCTCTTTGCTACGCTGAAGGTCGTTGGGCAGACTTATTTAAAAAATTTCAATGTGTACCAGTTTTAGTAGAGCTACATCGATTCAGTAATAAAGAATTGACAGTAGAGCAGCAATTGGTAGAAGCCTTTGCGCGGGATGGTTTTCCTAATGCTCAATCCTTCGTATCCCAAAGTTTAGATAAAAACAAGCTGTTGTTGCTATTAGACGGTTTTGACGAGGTAAGCAGTAATGAGCGTCAAAAGGTAGTTGACCTAATTAATGATTTTTTAGATACACATAAAGATTGTCCTGTTATTATTACTTGCCGTACTGCTGTTTATAGAGGGGAATTTAATGATTTCATGGAGCAGACGCTAGAAGTTGTTGAGTTCAATGACCAACAGATTCGTGAATTTTTAGTTCCGTGGAAGCCAGATATGCCAGCCTCTAAATCTGTTGAGCAACTTATACAAACATTGCATGACCGACCGCGAATTATGGAACTGGCACGTAATCCGCTCATGCTTACTATTATTGCCTATCTTTATGCTGATACTCCTGTTGTGCTACCTCATTCAAGAGCAGAGTTTTATCGGATAGCAACAGATATTTTATTAGAACAATGGCATAAAGAACGCAACCAATTTCAAGCGCGTGATAAAAAATTAATACTTCAACACTTAGCACTTTTCTTTCAAGACAATGCTAACCAGCAAGGGCAAGACCGTCGCAGCGTAGATTGGAAAAAAGTTGAAAATGAAATAACAAGCATACTCCCTAACCTCAATCTTCAACCTGACTGTACCAGAGCCATTCTGTCGGAAATTGTAGAACGTAATGGTTTGCTACTTAGGATTGATGGCGGTGAACGTTATCAATTTGCTCATTTAACTTTACAGGAGTTTTTTGCAGCCAGTCAGCTGAGAGAAGATGCTAATGGTCTAGTGAATCGCTTTAAAGCTGACCCTGATGCTTGGCGTGAAACACTAAAACTCTGGTGTGGAATAGCAGGAGATAGTACAAATTTAATTAGAGAAGTACGCACAGTAAATCCAGTTGTTGCGTTTGAGTGTTTGGCTGATGTTCAAAAAGTTGATTCGACATTAGCTTTGGAAATTATTAATAGCTTTAAATCCCGGCTAGGAGAAGATGAAAATGAGGATATAGTAAATCATGCCTTTGCTTCAGTGGCGGCGGACGACAGAAGACGTGCAGATGTGTTCTCTTTTTTAAAAGAAACCCTTGAGAACACAAGTGAAACGGATGCTCGTCGCAAGGCAGCCGTAAACGCTTTATCGTTGACTAACTTACCTAGTGCGGCGGAATTATTAACTCAGCAGTACGCCAATTTAGATAATATAGAATTTCGCCTAATACTAGATCAGGCTTTGATACGTATGGGCGATATAGCTGTGCCTGAAATTAAGAAAGCTGTAACCAGTGATGGTATCAATCAGGTAATGGATGCTCTGGTGGGTATTGGTACTCCCAATGCGTTACAAGCTTTAGTTGATTGGCTTTGGAGTGATAATGAAAATAGAGTTTTGCGTGCTGCATTGCTTTTAGCTTCTTTAATTAAAGAAGAAAAACATAAGACAATGCTCAATACTTGTAAACTTCCTAAAGCTTATTCCCGACCGTCGAGTTTGAGTTTTGACTGGATTTGTGAGCCTTATAATGCAGATAAAGATAGCTTTAGACAAATATTAGAACAAATAGCCTACTGTATAAGCAAAAAATTAAAATCGCCAGTGTCCGTAATAAATCAGCTATTAATAAAAGATTATGACCAAAAACTTATTATACCTATATGTTTGATTCAAGCTTTGGAGAATGACTTATTCAATCGAGACTTTGTTTGGCAAAGCCAAGAAAAAAGTTATAATCTCGAAAATTCCAGAAAAAATTATGAAATAAATATTCAGAAACTTTGTGCCAGTAATACCTCAACTGTTTGGGAATATTTAATTAATAATATTAATCCAAATTTTGTTTATTTAATGATTTTTTTAATTAATGTTCTACAAATCAGCAATAGCAAAAAATTAAAAGAGGAATGGAAAAGAATTAATCAGCATAGGTTAGGGAGGATGGATGTTAAAGAGTTGTTTCGGACGATAACAGAGGATACAGTAGATAAAATGGGTATGATGGATTTCGATTCAATAAAAAAATATTTAGATAGGAATAGTGGAATGATTAGATATGGGATACATGTAAGATATGAAGATTATTTGGATAATATGAATTTGAAGATGAAGATAGAGAGGAGAATAGAAGAAAAGAGGAAAAATGGGAGAAGATTGGAATTGCTTGTGGTGAATGAAAAATTTTGGGAAGGAAAGGTAATAATTAATAAAAAACTAGCACCTCCACCCAAAAAACAGTTTTTCAACTCCTGAAACCCCGATTGGCTAGAATAAATAGCTCTGCTACTTTTGAGACTTGTTCGTTGTTAATTTTCGATACCTGGCACTGATATCCAGGTATTGGTAACTGCCCTGGTGAAAGACGTTCACCTTTTCCGGCCTTTGGTACCATGCCCAAAAATTTACTACCCCAACGTGAACTTTGCTGTTGCTTATTTGGTGGTCGATAGCGTTTACAAAAACCGCGCTCCTTTAATGATAAAAGTGGATAAAAATCCCATCAAAAAGGCTGTTCCCACTGCCAATCAAAATGCTCAAATCGCCTGGGATTCTCTGCCGTGTAGCGTACAGTATTTTGAATCTGCTTATGCCCCAAGTAACTCTGTATATCCCTAGTTGAGCGATTTTGTTCTGCCAAAAAATAACCGCAACTATGCCTGAACATGTGGGGATGCACCTTAATATGTAACCCCGCTTTCTCAGCCGCACGTTTGACAATCTTCTCAATCGCATCCACTGACAGCGACTTCCCTCGCTCATTGGGGAAGACAAAAAAACTACTGGGATAAATCTGTTTTAGCTGCCCCAACAAATCCACCTCATCCGGCTGCATCGGGTGATTACCACTCTGACTCCCCTTCAGCCGCTTGATATAAATCACATGGCGTTCTAGCATAACAGCATCCCATTTCATGGCCGCTGCCTCCCCCGGTCGCAGCCCATGCCGAAATGACATTAGTAGCAATGCTTTATCTCTAACTCTATGCCGACCGCGCTCCCCCGCCGCCTTAATCAAAACTTTCATCTCCTCCCAAGTGAGATACTCCCGGCTGCGATACTCATCATTATTCAAGCGGCGGAATTCTGCACTCATTCTACTACTGTCCGATAAATAGATTGGAAATCCGACAGTTTCTATTCTCCCAAACCTTGATTCTTTCGTGAACCACCCACCTCAATTAAGCAAGACTTATCTTTTAATCACCCTAAATTCCCGCTTTTGCTCCAATCGATAAGTTTCACAAATATCTACACGCGTCTATACAGGCGTTGCCATTAAAACTACGCTGTTAAGGAATAGACTGTTTTTAACACCACAGATGCGAGGTGGAAAACAGCACCCCGTACCACAGCTATATATATATTGATATCGCTGTTGATATCATCATTTCCGTTGTCGGGACTGGCGATCGCCTTTGGCTATCAAAATAGGATAGCTACATATCGCACTCATCTTTAAAACTGTTGTGGTTGGCATTCATTGGGTTCAATGTGCAATCGCCAAAATTGACTAATTATAGTAGATTACTTTTATTCAAGAACTGGTAATTAAATCTCTACGCATTTTTAGAATCAGGAAATGCCAAGAAAATCAAGAGACCGTTATCCAGAGAATTGGTCAGATATCGCACTCGTTGTCAAGCAAGAAGTGAACTGGCAATGTTCAAAATGTGGGGTGCAATGTATTCGTCCAGGGGATGATACATCCAAACTTACCCGTTCCCAAAGAATGGCATTAACGTTGACAGTACATCACTCAAATTTCTTGCCAGAGGATAATCGTAGGTCAAACTTATGCGCGTTGTGTACAGCTTGCCACCTCAGTTTTCATACGCGACGCAGGGGGAATTTATCGCCAGGGCAACTGTCTTTATTTTGAGCGATTGAAGAATGTGGCTGATCAATTTATCTTAAACCGCGATAATAACTCCTCACGGTCAGCTTGCAACAGTAAGCTCAGAGATTCTTCCCTAGACAACTGCATCAACTGAGGAATAATCGCTTCTAAATCAGCATCTAGATTGCCAAACCGTACCTTTAAAAGTGCCTCCAGGGTTTCTCTTCGTTCTTTCTCGGCTCCCACTCGTTCCCAGCTTGTGACCATTGCTATATATTCCTCCTTATCGGTTAATCCCATTCTATCGGCAGTAGCTTTGAAGACTTCTTCCTCTGCCGCATTCAGTTCCAAATACACACCTACAAACCCCGATATTAATTGCATCCGCGCCGGGTCTAATTTTAATGTGGTCAGTAACCGCAAACATTCTGCCTTTACCTGCGGACGTTCCTCTGGCAAAATATTCATCTTAGCCATCAACGCTGCTGCCACCGGATTGGGCTGGTTGATAAAATCCCGCCAACTTAAGCGATTTAATTGAATGGCGGCAAACTGAAATTCTAGAACATTTAAATCGGGAAATGTAACGCGATAATTTTGAGCTTCAGGACGTAATGGTTCATCAAAAGAAAAAATCACAACTGGGTAAATTGGTAAATCATATTTTTCATGCAAGCGTGCAAAATACTTAAACATCCGCTTGGGAAATACTGTCTGGGTGTAAGATTGATTCTCAACATGAATTAAAAAATAAGTCTCCTGGTTCTGATAACGTACCTGTGCCAATAAATCAATCTCTTTTTTTTCACCAGAGGTAACATCAGTAAATACTTCTTGCGGTAAAAATTGGATGGAATCGCGGTCTATTTGGCTGGCTACTTGAGGTAGAAATAAATCGAGAAACTCAAGAAAAAACGTAGATAGTAATTCTTTAAATAAACGGTCGTGGTCAATCATACTTTCAACTTGTGGATAATGCCTTGTGCTGGCGGCGATAGTTGCACCTAGATACTACTTCAGTACAGGTTTGATTATTGCTTACTTAAGCTGTTAGAAAATGTTACTGCTAGGGAACCATTAAATGCAGCTATGAAGCCATTGATGGGATGTGGGCGCAATGAACATTACTAGCAATTCTAAAGTTATAGGGCAGCTTTTACAGCAAATATCGTGGGTTGGTAATACGGTTAAAGCATATCGAAATGGTGGACAAGGATTTGAAGATGTTCTCACTGCTGAAGTATTTCTTGCATTAGATTTTCTTCCCCGTCAATCTTTTTTGGGTGCTGTAATTGAAGCATCGCTAGGTGCGACAAAAGTGCGTACTCTACTTCAGCAAGAAATTGAACAAGCTGATTTTACTCTTTATCCTGGCAGTTTTTTTCTAACACCAAGTGGTAGAGTCAATCAAAAAGAACTTGCGGTACAACCCGATGGAGTAATTAAAACGCCAAGTTGTTTTGGGCTGATTGAAGCAAAACGTATTAAACGAAGTTCATTTCAGTCAGAGCAACTTGCTCGTGAGTTTGTACTCGTAATGAAAGAGGCGTTAAATCAAAACCAAGAGCCAATATTATGGCTGATTCTCGGTGAAGAACCACCTGTATCAGTTCAAGGACATGGGCGGTTGAATCCTATAGATGCCATTGAGCTTCATCTTGAATCTGTTTTAAGCCGTACTGAGAACCACAATTTTGAAAAGTCATTACTTTTACAACAGGTTGATGAGGTAGTTTGTTGGACTACTTGGCAGACCATTGCAGAAGTAGTTCAAAAGCAACTAACTGAAATTACTATTACTGAACCATCAGCTAGGGGGTGTGTCCAGAGGCTTGCAAATTCAGTCGTACAATCGATTATTTGGCACTCATAAGCAAACAGGAATTCTTGGTCAATTTCGCTTGAACTCCATCCCATAAAAAATTTGCGATCGCCGTTAGGATAAAATCTGACCCAGTTAAAACTCCGGCTCATCAGTAGGAAATATAGGGTTTTAGGAGATTTTATTAATACTAATGTTAATACTAATGTACTAGCAAAGGGTAACGTAACTGAATGTTCACCCCGTAGCCGGAAAGCTTTGTGTGGACTGAGTTTTAGCTGAAAATTGGGTTCTCGCTAAATCGCTGAAACCCTTGAAAAATCCATACCTTACCAAAGGGCAGTTATGGAACCGCCCAAAGGTCACTTATTGTCCTCCCCTCCGGTCAGTTCTTGTTCTGACCGGAGGGAGTTTTGCTAGAGGCTGAAAGCTATACGGGGCAAGCGTTTCACAGTCCATCATAGAATACAGCAAAGATTACAACAAAAGACTACTCCAATGTGTGTGAAGCACACACACACACTAAAGAACTTGGGTGTTATAAAAAAGAAGTAGAAATACTTATTAATGAAGCAAGTGTTAGCCGAGTCCATCATGAGGTGTTCGAGATTCATGAAGGATTTGGGTTACAAACAAGTTCTCTCATAAAGACAAATGTTCCGCCGCGTGGCGCGGGGGATGAAAAAGAAAAAGGTGCAGCTAGGCGGGCGATTAGAACGCGCAGAACTAGTCAAGCTTGTAATATATTGTTTAGGGGATTACTTGGGGCTTTATCGGCTTTCTGGTGTGCTGTTGAATTTTACGCCGAACGCCAATTTACTACAAACACCTTGCCAAACACCTGAGTGCAGCTGATGTCTGGAGGCTATGGCTTGAGATGAAGAACGCACCCAAGAAAATTAGGGTCTAGGAATCCCGGCACGGGATTGGCGAACGCTTTCCTCAAAAGGTGAGAAAGTCAGGTAGATACCTACCACTACTGGCGCGGAAGTTGGCTTTGATGATTGACACTATTTCCAGCAATCATCCCCATAAAGAATTTTGCGATCGCCGTTAGGATAAAATCTGGCGCACCATCCGTCCCTCACACGCCAACGGTCAATGGCTATTCCTGTAAGAATCACAGCCACTACACCAATCGCCACCAGTATCGCAACACGCCGCAGACTAAAGTTGCGTTTATTTTGCTCAGTATTCATCTGCACATCAATCTGAAGTTGCTCAACCATAGCAAGCAAATTAGCGATTTCAAATTGCCCCACAAGAAGCTCAGAAGCCACTGCCGATTACTGGGGCTGTTATTCAACCTGAGCAGAAAATTATCAACTCACCGTAACCCAATCTTGGGAGCGCGACTCAAATACTTGTACTATCGCTGCAATAAATTGACTTCTGCTAATCACCTGCAACCCTTGATAGGCAAGAGAAACGTTTAAATTAGTTATTGCGGCGATAGTACAACTCCTGTCAATTACAGTGCGTCAAATTGTAGTGATTTAACTTGTGAATTTTTGTGAGCCACAATAGAATTTGATGGATAGGTGCATCAAATATAAATTATTGCTGAATTCTTTTATCCCAGTACAGGGAATCCAAACCATGTCAAAAGTTACAAAGCTGTGGTTTTCAAAAGAAGCTAATTCCTCTCGTGCTAAGGAGAGAATGAGGGCAATAGCTTACAGCATGGATTTGCTAATACCTGGCTTGTATTTATGGTTGCCCGGAGGGTTCAATCTTCGTCTTGGTGGTGATGTACCAGATGATGAACCTTATAGATATCCAGGCTTCATTCATAGCAATGCTGGTTTTGCATTAGTACTACCAGGATATAAAATACTGACGACGTACCAGGGTAGCTATGACCCTAAACAAACATCAGATACAGGGTTTACCAAAATTTAGTAGTACAACACTCGATGCCACTACATTCGAGTCTTTAATGACTGCGGCGGGATACTCAAAATCTGGAAGCGCACCCGCCAAAGGTAATCGGGTAAAAGTCTGGTGGGTTCATAATGAATTTCCCAGAGTAGAGTCGATCTACTCAAAAGACAAGCAATTAGTGATTACAGCGTATCACGTTTAGTAATAACCTAAAAAGTTGTCCCGTGCCGGGACTAAGGCGAACGCTCTGCTCAACTAGTAATCCCGTGCCGGGATTCGATTAATATCGCTGTTACCTGTTTATCAGGGGTCTGGGGAATGTCCGATTTTTCGGACATTGGTTGCTAAATATTTTAAGCTTGCGTTCTGTTGATGGAGTCCATAATGGAATTCAAGGCACTGCGGATTTCATTTCTCATAGCCTTAGCTTTAGCCCTAATAGCACTACAATTTTCATCGATTTTAGTTAAATGACTATTGAACTGAGCGAGGTAATCTAACGACACTTGGACACGCTCCACTTGAGACTGTATATCTGCATAATCAAATTCGGCATTAAAAGTTTTTTGAGCAGCTAATTGTTGGTTAATAATTAGGAACTGAATAGCCAAACTCGCCATTTCATGGGTTGTGGCCACCCACTGCCCCTGCTCACAACTTCCTTGCGCCCAGTAACCAATTTCTTGAGCTAAACCTTCTCGACTATGACTAAGGAATATTCCCGCAGTTGCCTTGCGCTTCGCCATTGCTTTGTTGAGTTGTTCTGCAATTCTTTTACGCCCCCAACTATCCGAATCTCTATTTCGAGCTTCAATAACAATTGATATATCTGTAGCTGCGATTGAGCTTGGAGAAAATTTTATAACGATGTCTCCCGGTTGGTTGTCCCTTCCTACATAAAAAATTTCAGCCCCAGATATTTTTGACCACTGCTGTAATTCGACTACAAGGGCTTCTTCGTAAATCTGGCCTTTTGTGATCATCTCTTCTAGTAAAGATTTTGCTATTTGCTTTTCCAGAATCTGCTGCCGCAATTTTTCGACTTCCTGGGCTAAAGGTTTCACAGAATCAGCGACCACAGATTTTATAACTTGCGCCAGCATTCCATCTTTTAAAGTGATGTCTTTAAGTGAAGAAGCAAAAATGGCTGGAATCGAGTTAGCGTATTGCGGGTCGAGTAGGTCTTCAATATTGGTGAGAGCTATACTCAGAGTAGATGAGTTTCTAGACACATCTAGTTCCTGCTGGAATAATTTTTTTACTTCGTCTATTTGCTGATTAATAAAGGCTCTTGTTACATTAATTTGGGATTGCATAGGGGAGAGAATTTGTCGGTTCTCTGCACCAATTTGGCTCACCAATCTTCTTTCCAATGCCTGTGGAATAATTGCCATCGCCTTATCCAATTCTGCCAATAAATATTCAAACTCGCGCCTGACGAATTCTGTGTCGCTTCTACTTTGAACGCGCTGTACACAAAATAGCCCTATCTCAAATATGTTGATGCAAGCCTGTTCGTGTTCATAGTCAGGAATTGACTTGAGATAATCCACCGCATCGTACAAACGAATTTCTAAATTACGGATAATGATTCGGTCGTCTCGGATTTCTATTTGAGATGGAATTTTTGACATTGTACACCAAAAAAATCAATACAAATTCAACTATGTTGGCTGCCTTATGAAAGCGTTCCCAACTGTGACCAGTCCGTCTGTACCCACGAACCCATAAAGGTTACAAGCTTTGGGAATGGTCGGGAACGGTTTTCTTTGAACCTGGGAATGGGAACGGGAACGCTTTAAATTTTGTTGGCGAGAACGTACCCTGCTGACTCATCGCCCGATAATATTTTTCTTTCATTAGTCAACAATTTAAGAGCAGTTCTCAGCTTGGGGCGACCCGGATTATTCACATTCCAATCTCTCTGCCACGCCTTATGTTTTCGTATCGCCTCAAACGAAACGGGTGGTTGACCTTTCCCTACAATTTCAACAATGCGGTCTAAAAAAATGCTGTCAATTTCTTCTTCAAGCGGTTCAACTTCTGGCACTTCTAACTTCAGCAGTGACTCTAATTGTTCAACGGTATCAACGAGATTATTTTGAGTTGAGGGTTGTGTTGTTATCTCTTCAAAATAGGGACTATTATCTACCAGTTCTGGAAAATATAAGAGCAGTGTCCGCGCAGGGTCGGGTTGTTCAGTCGCCGGATTAATTTCAGTTTTTAGCCATTCTGGAATCGTGCCAATTTCACCACTGGGAATTGATTTTTCAAAGCTGTCGGGGTCAGCTAAAAAGTATTTACCAGTAGCAACAGAAATCGATTTTAACGGGGACAGTTTTTTACTAGTAGCTTCGCAACCAATAAAAGTAGCCCCAGTTTTGAAAGTATCGCCAAACCCGGCAGTGTTCTTCGTCCCCACCCAAGATGTAAGATTCTTGCCATGTAACACAATGAAAATTTGTGCGCCTTTTTTACTAGCGCGGGTCAATAAAAATCTAATAATCCACTGCTTCTGTTCGTCGCTTAAATATCCAGAAAGTGCAACAGCTTCATCAATCACCAAAATTATGTCGTTGTACTCGCCTTGGGTGGCGTTGTCCATTTCTTTGAGATAGTTGTACAACTCGGAGGCAACCCTGGCATCTGCTTCAGAACCATCCAGTTTTGGATAATTTAATCTGCATACTAAGCTGTCACATCTAAATGGATAAATGTCATCGCCAGCTGTGAAGTAATGAATTTTGGTATTTGGCTCAAGTGCTTTACTGAGGATGGCTAGAATTGCCATGAGCGCCCCCTTACCCCCTCGCTGATTACCTGCAATTACGGTGATTTGGTCACGAATGCACTTGGCGATATCAAAACCACTGTTAGTTAGTGCATCGATAATTGCGATCGCTCGGTGGTGCAGTGGCAGGGTCAAAAGAGTTTGAATCTCTGGTGCTATTGTCTGTGCTTTAACTGGTGCCGCAGATTCAGACTGTGAGAAACTGGGCAACTCTATAAAATGCGGTTGTGGCAGTTCAGTAAATTTTGGTTCAGGTATTTTGGCTTGTGGCAGTTGGGATTGCTGTTGGATTAAACGGATTACTGCATGGTTAATTCTAGGGTCAGGGGCGACCTGTGCTAGATGTTGAGCAAACTGCTCAACAGTAGGAAATGCGCCTCTATAAGTGGTGAAGTTGTCCAGCAGCCACCTGTAAGCATAGAACCGCTTACCAGCTTCTACACCCGTGAGAAAATCAGTGAGGGTGCTGGTGTACTGCCGCAGCATTGCAAATTCACTTTTCTCTAAGGGTGCAAGGTGGTTCATCAAATCTACAATTTCATTGCGACTAGAAAACCATTCCTCTCGCGCTTCACTGTCACCCATTGCTGAGAGAAATTCGAGGAAATTACCCCGCACAAAGGGAATCGGAGCAAAGCATTGAGAATCGGTCATGTCTTGCACAACTGACCAAGCGTAACCCAGTCCTGCTACTAACGCACCGATGGGGGCGAGTGGAGAGGTGGCATAACAAACCGCCCCGATTGATGCCGTTGCTAAAGTGACGCATTTGGCTAGGTTCATTTCTGCGCGTTCGGTCTTGGCACGAGATAACAATTGTTCCAGCCGTTCTACTAGCCAAATTGCGATGTTGCCTGCTTCCAAATGTTCAATGCTGGGATAATCAGCCCGAAGTGAGGCAGTTTCTTTCGTAGCAAGTTGCGGAACACAGGGGTGAATATCGGGTGAAAATTCCATAGTTTTTCTCCAACTAAAAGCCCTCCACCCTTGCAAGCAGAGGGCTTTAAATTACTTACTTAGCCGCCAGATTGTGTAACCGATTTCGCCTGCCATCATCGTGGTGAAGTTGTAAACCAAACATCCCAAAATTTGGCCAGGGTCGGTGTAAGCGAAGGGATTGCGACCTACAAACGTTGTGGTTAAGTCGAATAGCCAGAAAAACAGTGCAATTGCGCCTCCGGCATGACGTTCTTTCATCCCTGCTACTTTGTAGTCACGCCACAATGCGGTAGTCAGGTCGATGTTTGCAGTCGGCTTGCTGCCAAGGGTGTACTGTTTGGATTGCTCAAACTCGCTTCGAGCTTGGTCTGGTCGTTTACCTCGTAAGCTTCGAGCCTCCATCACCTGGACTAAAGCAGATATAGCAAGTGATAGCCAGAAGAATAGATTAAACGGGAGCGTTATCCACCCAAACCAGCCAATCCATGTTTTTTCAAACCAGACGAACATCGGAACGCCTTGAAACAAGGTCTGCCAGATTCCATCAGAACTAAGGAGTGTGCCAAGAAAGAAACCCATTGCACCGAGTATTTTTGTGCCTGATGACCCTGGCGTAACGAACTGGGCGACGATGTGGGTAATGAAGGTTACGGGCAGAGCAATGATATCAACAATCCACCCGGCTAGGATTTCAACGTAATTATTGACTCCTTTGTTGTTAGTTTTTGGAGAAGTTACAGATGTCGAGTTTGAATCATTTGGGGGCTTATACTCTGCACTTTTCATGATTTACTCTGCTCCATTTGTGGGGATAAATTGCAGACATTTTTGTAGTGATACTTCCAAAGCCAACGCCGTTCTGCTATCTGCCCTATGCAACGACCTCCTGAGTCATAAACATAAACTTGCTCGTCTTGTTGGTAATAGCTGGTATCCGGGAGAGGGTTGCGTTTTGGATTGTCTAAATAGCCTCTGATTCTGAGTTTTAAACTGGTGGGTAATATGCCTGTTTCATTCAATTTGTCGCTGGTCAGTTTGCGTTGTTCTATGCGTGAACGTTCAACAGATTCTCTTGCTTCTAAGTCCGACACAGCAGAAAAAGTGTAGAACTGCTGCGGCAATTTAATCAAAAGGGGAGAAGCTATCAAACCCAAACCCAATAGCCCCAGCATGGCTTGTTTTTGGTACTTCATTGTTGAGTTTTAAGTTGATTGATGATTGCTTCTGCTAGTCCCAAGTGGTCGCCTATTGGAGTGTACCGATACAAATCCTCTTGAAGTTTTTGGATAGTATTAGCCGATTCTGACAGTAAATATTGTCCCTGTGTAGCGATTTCAGCAGCTATTAAGTTGTCAGTTATCGCTTTCAAAAAATGCAGTTTTTCAATGCGATTAATACCTTCAAGGCAAGAACCATAAGTATCTTGCAACCAGTCTAGATAGGTTCCATCTCCAGGCGTGAGAGCGCAGTAATAGCCAAGCGGTTTCGTCATGATTTACAATCCTTGTGTAGTGTATTCTTCATCGGCGGAGATACATTCATCGGTGGGTGCGATTGCTTGCTTTGGTCGGCGGTGCAATCGCTCTCCCCATCACTGAAAAAATCCTTCTCTCGAAACATCCACAGTTGAATCTGCGGCTGACCATTGCAGAGTGTTGAAAAATTGGGTGACATCCCCAAGGGTTACATCGCAATCAAAACGTAAGCCTTGATATTGTGGATTCTGCCGAATTTGGGTTACTAATTGTTGGGCTTGGGCAATCAATTCTGGTAGCGGTTGAGTGTTCATAATTCACCTCAAAAAATTGATAATTGCAGTGATTCCTGGCTGATGACACTTGCACTAGTTAACATCCCTAAAACCTTATAACAGCGAGTATTTAAAGCCTTGTGATTGAGCAATAAATCAGCCTTCTTTCGCTGTCCAGCCAGAGGGCGAAAGTGATACTTTGGATGCTGGATTGTCCCTGTTTTATGCAGGTATTGATATAAGATTCTATCTATTTGATAGACTTTGGAATTGCTTAGTAGGGTTGAATCATAGACTCTGCTTAGGTTATTCATAATTGTTAGAACATTGCAGCTAAATTACTTGCCAAATCTGTTTCTTGTTTCTGTGATTGGGGTTGAGATGACTGAGTAAAGTTGTAATCCTGTCTTTGAAACTCCAAAAGCAAGAAGTTAATTACTTCACCGTAATCATCAACATTCATTTGCTTGGCTAGTTTTTTGAGTAGTGGATGATAGGGTTTGCGAATTACTACTCTGATACTCTCGTTACTCATTAATTCCCCTTGAATACATCAAAGTGGCTAATTGATATAAGCCTTGCGCGTTTGCCCACACCGGATTTTCTGCTATTACAAAACCTTTAGTTTTTAATGCTTCGTCTACACCTATTAGTTGTGAACCTCCACCGATAATTAGACAGGTATCAGCGTTTATCTTCCAAGGGTGTATGAATTTAAAAACTGGTGCGAGTGACTTCTGCACCCAAGGCATTAATTCAGTACGATAAACATCTTCAAAACTGAACTGTTTGCCGTACCAAAATGATTTTTCTGTACTCTCTAAACCTTGACGAATCAAGTGCGGTATTGCAATTTCACCTAGTAGTCGATTCTTAAATGTTGGGTTGCCCGAAATCATTCTGATTAATTCCTCAACCCCGTTATCAAAGGTTTTGCGATTGGCTAAATGTCCTTTCTGTCCAATCAAGGTGGCTATGACTGTGCGATTGCCAATATCTACAATCACGTTTTGTTTGCTGGTGTCCAGTGTATGGGCATTGGCAGCAATGGCGGCGTGTCCCTCGTCGTAAACCTTCAAAACGTTGATGTTGACCATTGTTGGTCTTGGCTTACCGCCAAACTTGACGATATGCCTACCCGCGATGGCATCAATCAACTGTTCTTCTAAATCTCCTCGCTCATGCAAAGAAACACAGATAATCAAGTCAATTACTGACTGATAGGGATAGTAAGAAAGCGTTGCCAACAGGTGTTTGAGCGATTGAGTGACTTTAGCCGTAGCATCATCGGTCACTCGCAAGTGGTTTTTCGGGTTAGCGTCGTAAGCTGCAAAACCTGACAACCACTGCTTATAGTCCAGTTTGGTGATAGCCTCTCCGTCTAGGTACTCTACATAACCCTCACTGGGTGGCTCGGTTGGACGGTAGTAGCAATTTTCTAAATAACTTGGAAACTTGATTTTTCGGTCTGACGATACAAACTTCACGCCAGAATTACCGAGGTCGTAGCCTGCAATGAGCGTGAGTGTACCAGGATGCTCAGTTTTGGCATTTTCGGGCATGACTACCAAATCTGTCATAAGATTTAACCCTCAAAATATTTAATTGATAAGGTTCTGAAACAGGCTTATTGCCTTGGTTTTAACCGTCTCTGCATTAACTTTGTAGCTAATTTAAAATACCTGGATTTTCATCCAGTTAATACGCTATTTGTCATCTCTTGGCAGTTCTGTCTTATGCCTGTTATCCTAGATGACAGATGCAGCATTTGTCAACACTATGCTGAAAATGCCGAATATTTCATGGGAACAAGTATGCTGAAGGCGTTATGTAGACAAGTGTTGAAAATGGTTGCAAGAAAACCACGTATTATGTTTTCCTGTTCTGAAGATACAAAGGAGGATTTAGAATCTTGGGCTGAGGATGAAGGCAGATCCATAAGCAATTTGATTGAACGCATTGTTATGGATGCGATCGCTAAACGTAAAAACAAAACCAGGAAGAAAAGTGATGAAGAATGACTCTGTGACGCTGTATTAGGTCGTCTAACGGTGAAGATTTTTTCTTGCACCAAAATTCCCGTCAACGGGAATGAAAAAGGTAGCAGTTTTTGCATCTGTAACAATTCTTAAAACTCCATCGTGGAGACTAAGAAAGCCAGTTTAGATTCTAAATGCCTTCTCTTCTAAGCTTTTCAAGCTTGCATAGTACACGCCTAGTAATTACAGTGAAGTTAAGCCATTATTCGGTGAATATGCCTAAACAGATAGAAGCTACCGTTTTAAAAAGCTACGCCAGCACCCGGCTGTCCGCAGATGAAAAGGCACAAATTGCCAACATCGCTGCCATGAGTGGCAAGAAACAGAGTGTAATAATCCGCGAGGCAGTACGGTTATACCTTGACCAATCTGCTTAATTTTTTACAAAAAAAAGGAGGACTCCGTAGCTATCAACACAAGAGGCTTTGCAGAGCTAAATAACTTGCAGTAACCTGCTTGTAGCGAACGAAATCCCAACCAATAAAAATAAAACATTAACTGTTTTATTTAAAAAACTCTCCCTCAACTATAGCAGACCGTCCCCCTCTGCGCTTTAAAAGTTGATGTCTAGCTAACATTCTAAGGACTCTTTCTCAAAGGCCTCTTTCTCAGGGGATTGGGGTTTACAACTGCAAAGCCTTGATAGCTAAGGCTCTTCCTCCTTGGTCAAAATTACTCCCCAAGGAGGGGATATTATGCCTATATCTTTTAGTGCCGCCACTATGAGCGCACTCCGATTAGCCTTTGATACTTATTCGTCACGTCATCCCCTGTCCACAAAAAACCTGAGATTGACTTTAGGAGGTGCTGTATGATTGCATCTCCAACAATTGCATCAAAGCCGCATCTGTGGGTTGCTGAATTAGACACAGTAGTATCTCTTGCTAGTCGCTTTGCCACTGGTGATTTACTCAATATTCCCCAATCTCTAGAGCAAGGGATGCACATCATTTTGGTAGATAACCAAACGCCAGAAGCATCAGTCAGGAAAGGAATTTATCAAATACTTTTATCTGGTAACACCCCAGAAATTTATGAGGCACAACAGCCTTTAGGAATCTGGACGGCAGACAAATATTCATCAGAGGCTGAATTATTTGGGCAGATTGTAGAGTTTTCTCAGAGCTACCAGCAATGGTTACACCGAATATCACAAAGGAAACTATCTCTCAAAGATGCGGTTGAGATAGCGAAAGTAGTAATGGTTCATGAGCAAGAACCACAAAGGTCAGTGGAGCTTGGTACGCTTAGAATGCGGTGTGACCAAAACTCCTACGACTGGAACAAACTTATGGACAAGTTAGAAAAACAATTTCAGGAGGAATTACAACGCAGAGGAATTGCAGTTGATCCAGTAAATAACGATCTTGATGAAAAACTAAAGCTTGAACTGCTGGGACTACTTCAAGAATTAGACCCTATCAAGCGAGTTCGTAAAAGAGCAGAAATTTGTAGTTTCTTTAGACTGAGCAAATCTGAGGTTGAGGATTTGCTCAAAGTAATTAACAAACGCACCCAGCACCAAGAAGTTAAATGCTACAGGCTCGATGAATTATTTACTCTGGAGGCTGAGGAATTGGAATGGCTGATTCCTGAGATGCTGCCCAAAGGCGAAACAATTATCTTAGGAGCCGCCCCAAAAACTGGTAAAACACTTTTAGCTATTGATGCCGCCTTTGCATTAGCTACGGGTGAAAGCTCATTTTTAGGTGAGAATGTATCACAGAGTAAAGTGCTACTTATCAGTTGTGACGAGTCATTGCAGTCAACAAAGCGTAAGCTTTTAAAGCGTGGTTTTCGCAGTAGCGATGCAGATTTTGTTGAAGTCCTGCCAAAATGGACAATTGACGATCTTGAAATTCTAGAGCGAAAACTAGAAAATTTTAGACCTGATATCGTAATTGTTGATTCGCTTAAGAGAATCACACACAGGTCAAATATTTCTGAAAACAGTGCCGAGTTTGCCGACAATATCTACACTCTGAAAGAGCTTTTTAATAAATACGGTGCAAGTGGCATACTCATCCATCATTGCAACAAGGATAGGGAAGCAATGGGTGTGCATAAACTTAGAGGTAGCACTGCAATTGCTGGTGCAGTTTGGGGAGTTTGGCAGTTAGACCACATACCCAAACCCGACCCCAACAATAAGAAGAAACTAATTATCGACCCCAAAGACCCCAAACGTGTACTGTCAATCTTCCCCCGTGACACCGAAGGACAAATTTTAACTATCGAGTTCAATCCAGAAAATAACTCTTGGGAAAAATTGGGGCTTGGCGAAGATAAAGAACAGCTAACTGTGCGGGAGCGAATTCTCAACATACTCAAAAGCAACTCTGAAGGTGAAGGATTATCAGGTCGCCAAATTTTAGATTTGCTTAATGAATCTGGTAACAAAGGCATCTACACGGAGTTAAATCGAATGGCCAACAGGGGGTTAATTCATTGTCTGCCATCCTCTCAAGATAAACGTGTTAATTTATACTCTCTTCCTAAGAGTCAACAAAAGTCTTTTCATTCTGGGGACTCCCCCTCTCCTACAGATACAGTAAACATAGTTGACTATTCTTCTGAAAGCCTTGTAAATACAGCTATTTTGAATAGTCAACAAAATAGTCAACAATTAGTTAACAATAGTCAACAGCCTGAAGTTAGTAAACAGGTGTTGAACAATCAAAGCTTAGATACAGCAAGAGTTACAGAGATAGTCAACAACTTTTATTCCGAACAGGGGGAGAGGGTGTCTTCAAAGCTTGTTGACTGCTTAGAACCAAGCGCGTGTAATGAACAAAAAAAACAAACAGACTACGCATTTACTGATTGTCTGTTTAAAGTAAACGATTGCGTATCTGCAAGTGACCCCTATGAAAAGAAATATGGGTGGAATGGAACTATCAAAGAAATATCAGCCGATGGGAGTCAAGTTTTGGTTTACTGGCCGGAGCGCGAAGGTAAAGCTGGTTCTACCAGCGAATGGCATGAAGTTTCATATTTAAGGTTGTCAACCGAGGAATAAGGCTTTTTGTCAAGAAACAGACATCCAATCCCGTACCGGGACAGGTCAAACCAAGTGCGGCTATCTATATGCAGAAAACAACGTTACTGTAAGAGTTTCACAGCTATGTTGTGATAAAATCAGTCCCAAAATTATCACCACAGAAAATCCCGGCAACGGCATTGGTCGGCATAGTAGGAGAGCGATTTTTTTCGGTAAAGTCAAAGAATGCGTATTGAAAATTAAATTATGAAATTTGATTATGCACTTGCACCAGTAATCACAGGAGTAGCGATTGCCCTTGTGCTACAGCAGTTTGCGGTTGCACTTTCCTCAACAGAAGCAACAAAACTTGTCAAAGCAGTTATGGTGTATGGGACTGGGGTAATGCAAGCACAGGGCAGCACTGACAATATCCCGACTGCAACAACACCGCAAGCGGAAAACTTATTTAATCAAGCTGGGAAAAAGTATGAGCAGGGAGACTTTAAAGGAGCAGTAGCCGATTACACCGAAGCTATCAAGATTAATCCCAACTATGCCGATGCCTATATCGGCCGAGGAATTGCCCGCTATAAGTTGGGAGACAAACAAGGAGCAGTAGCCGATTACACCGAAGCTATCAAGATTAATCCTAAAAATGCCGATGCCTACTATAACCGTGTACTTCCTCGCTATGAGTTGGGAGACAAAAAAGGAGCAAATGAAGATTACTTCTTAGCTCTTGAGATTAATCCTATAGTTTATTACAACCAAGCCATCAAGATCAATCCCAACGATGCCTTTGCCTACGCTATTCGAGGGGTTTTCCGTGCTGATGAGGGAGACAAACAAGGGGCACTAGCTGACTTAAACCGAGCCATTGAGATCAATCCCAACTACGCCCCAGCCTATATCGGCCGAGGAATGGCCCGCGCTCAGTGGGGAGACAAGCAAGGGGCACTAGCCGATTTTAACCAAGCCATTAAGATTATTCCCAACGATACCAATACCTATTACTACAGAGGAATTGTCCGTGCTCAGTTGGGAGACAAGCAAGGGGCCATCGCTGATTTCAACCAAGCCATTAAGACTATCCCCAACTACGGTAATGCCTACATCAACCGGGGATTTGCCCGCAGTGAGTTGGGAGATAAACAAGGAGCAATAGCCGATTACACCCAAGCCCTCAAAATTATCAACGACGCTGATGCCTACATCAACCGAGCAGTAACTAGCAGTGAGTTTAGAGATTTTAACGCCACTAACAACCAAGCACTAGCTTATTACAATCAAGTCATTAAGACCAATCCCAACTTTGCCCCAGCCTATTACATCAGAGGAATTGCCCGTGCTCGGTTGGGAGACAAGCAAGGGGCCATCGCTGATTACAATCAAGTCATTAAGACCAATCCCAACTTTGCCCCAGCCTATTACAGCAGAGGAATTGCCCGTGCTCAGTTGGGAGACAAGCAAGGGGCCATCGCTGATTACAATCAAGTTATCAAGATTATTCCCAACTACGCTAATGCCTACTACAGTCAGGGAGTTGTCCGCTTTGCATTGGGAGATAAACAAGGGGCGATTGCCGATTACAACCAAGCTATAAAGATTAATCCCAACTATGCTGATGCCTATAACAACCGGGGAGTTGCCCGTTATGAATCAGGAGACAAGGAAGGGGCGATCGCAGATTTACAAAAAGCCGCTAACTTCTTTCAAGCAGAAGGAAATACAGATCAATACCAGAAAGTCCTGGAATTGATTAGAAAGCTTCAGCAATAGCTAGTACAGTACGGCGGAAATAAGCTAGAACGGCAAAATAAACTAGAGTAGGTTTGTAATGATTGAAACAGGCGTAAATAAGTAAACCAAAATTTTCAACAACAACGAATTTACTAGGTTTTGTTAAGGTGTAAGCACAAATTTTTGTAAGTAAATGGGGTTGAGCCGGGAGGTAGAGTCAGAATCGAAACTTATCCCAACATCTATCTGCAAAAACCACAAACTGTGTCAAATTCTGAGTATTTAATTTTATTCGACAGTCGTAACAACGCCTATGACGGTCGCTGCTGGGGAACAATGCCTACCTGTTCGCTCCTTGCGCGTGGTTAGGCCTTTGGGGTGGACGATGGAAGTGGACAGACTTCCATAGCTTGAATCAAGCCGTGTTCAAGGGTGAATCGATGGCCCACATGATCATCGGCAATAACTGAGTAAGCTAAGTCACGCACGACCTGATGCACCGAGACCAAAATGCGCCCGGACTCCTCCGAGTAAAAAGAAACCGGCTCGACGTGCGGATTGATCTCGCTCCATTGCTCCGTCCAGTAAGCGCGAACTTCTTCAGTCCCACGGGGCGTTGTTGCATGAAAAAGGAAGATGGTAAATTAGACTCATTATGTGTTTCTGCTCAAGCCTCAACCTGACGATGAAGACGAAAGCCCAGTATAAAGTTCGGAATTGGAACGCTTATGATGCGGCACTCAAGCAACGAGGCAGTATAACCTTCTGGGTGAATGAAGAAGTAATCGAGCAGTGGTGCAACCAGCAGAAAACTGGGAGAAAGGGAGCATCAAATTACTACTCTGATGTGGCGATTGCCACAATGGGGACTATTCAATCGGTGTTTAACTTGCCTGGACGGCAAGCGGAGGGTTTCTTAGAATCACTGTTTATGTTGATGGGAATTGAGTTACAAGTCCCGGATCACTCTACCTTATGCCGACGTTTAAGCAAGTTGTCGGTGAAACTGCCAGTAGTGCCAAAAGACAAGGCGGTTCATGTTGTAGTGGATTCAACTGGGGTAAAAGTTTATGGTGAAGGCGAGTGGAAAGTCCGCACACATGGGGTTGGTAAACGACGGACATGGCGCAAGTTGCACCTAGGAGTTGATGAGAACAGTGGTGAAATTCTGGGTGCGGTGGTAACTACTAATGATCTGGCTGATTGTGAAGTGCTAACAGACATATTAGAGCAGATTTCACAGCCGATAGAGCAAGTCTCTGGGGATGGTGGCTATGACACAAAAGGTTGTTACGACACCATTTCACAACAAGGGGCGAAAGCCACTATTCCACCACGTAGCAACGCCAAAATGCAGCAAACACATCCTCATTCCCAGCCCCATCCCAGAGATGAAAATCTGCGAAGGGTGAACCAAGTTGGACGTAAACAATGGAAACAAGAAAGCGGATATCATCGCCGTTCTTTATCTGAAACTGCTATCTTTCGGCTCAAAACCATCTTTGGTGGCAAGTTGAGACGACGCTTTTTTGACAACCAGGCTGTGGAGTTGTTTTTGCAATGTGCTGCCTTGAATCGCATGATCCAGCTAGGTAAACCTGATTCTTATAAAGTCGAAGATTAATTCCTCTCCTTACTTCGGATTGGTGTGTCTTTTTTTTCTTTCATGCAACAAAGCCGTCCCACGGACAAAACCGCCTTTGAAGGCTTTCGGCCAAGCCACGTCCGGAGTCATGAGGGCAAGGGCAGCGTCAATGTCTCGCGCGTTGAAGGCTGCGTACGCCGCACGGAGAAGTTCGATTTCTGGCGCTCTTTGATCTGACATTTATTGGTAGGGTGAACCAGATAAAGTAAGGATTAATAATTTATTGTACAGAGTTTAGCTGAAGCTTTTTTCGATAAATACAGCCTCAAAATTACCACCACAAAAAATCCCGTGCCGGGATTTTTCAAACCAAGTGCGGCTATTTATATGGATAAAACAACGTCACTGCAAGAGTTACGCAGTTATGTAGTGGTAAAAAACAGAGAGATTTTACCACTACATAACGCTGGAATAGCTGCCTAACAAGGATTTCTATCCCAATATTTTTACACTTCTTGGATGGCAGATAATATTATTTTTTGATGTTTAGATAAATAAAAAAATATTGAGCATTGCTGAATAGGTAATGGTTTTCATGCAACTATGTACCACAAATATGTACCACAAAAGCTCTTGTTCGAGTTTGTAAATGCTCAATTTCATTAACAAATCAGCAAGGTCAGCAACAATATCTGCATAGGGATTAACCATGAAAGACAACGACAAAGAACCGAAGCAGCATTATGGCCAGTTCAGAAAGCTGAAAAGCAGTACGCTCAAGCAAGGAATGACTAGACGCAGTGCGCTCGGTCTGTTGAGCAGCGGCGGACTGGCGCTGATGGCTGGTGCTAGTGCAGTTGCGACTGGAAGGGTAGCGCAGGCAGCCGGAAACGCAAATCCCCAGCAAATTACTGCACTGGTTTTTGATGCCTATGGTACTTTGTTTGATGTCTTCTTGCCTGTCTTCAACCGCGCCAGAGAGATCTACGGGACTGGCTACAATGACCTTCTCTATCAAACCCTCATTCAGGTCTGGCGACTCAAACAGCTTGAATATTCGTGGTTGCGGACTCTGATCAATCAGTATGAAGATTTTTACTCTTGCACTCTTTCAGCGCTCGACTTTGCTCTACGCAGCGTCGGGATTGATCCAGAGTCCGATCCGGCAAAGCGAGATGCTCTAGCATCTCGTTACTTTACCCTCGATGCCTATCCCGAAGCGCTCGAAGTGCTAACTACCCTCAAGAGTCGCGGTTATAAATTAGCCATCCTTTCTAACGGTAGCACTGATATGCTGCAACAGGTGGTCGTTGCCAATAATATGCAAAACGTCCTCGACAAGTGGATTAGTGTCGATCAAGTCGGTGTATTTAAGCCTAATCCAAGGGTCTATTCGCTGGCTGGGCCTGAGCTTGGTGTTCCTCGCCAACAGATATTGTTTGTGTCCTCTAATAGCTTCGATGTGCTTGGTGCAAAGAGCTATGGTTTACAGACTGCCTGGATAAGGCGGAGCGCTACACTTCCCCAAGTGGCGGATGCTATGCCAAGTTCAGTATCACCTAATACTTTGTTTGGCATTCTGCGCGGTCGCCAGGAGTTTCAGGAGGAGACGAGTTACCTGCCCGACTATGTTGTTCTGCCCCCTGCTGCTACACCAACCCAAGGTTTAAGGGGTCTGCTCACACTGCCACCGCTACTGTAAATCTGTAGGTTTTCAGCTTTCTGTTGCAAAGTTGAACTATTAGTCAACTCTGCAACAGGAACCACTCTTTATTACATACCCACTCCCCACCTGACAAAGTAAGTTGTTCACAAAGTGTAGTGACCTGCAATCATAAATCCCTCAACCTGCAATCATCGCTGTTTTCAACCAGGATTATTTGCAACTATAATTGTGCTTCAGCCAGGATTAAATGCAACTGAGCCAGAATTATGGGTCTTGGCAACTTTTGGTGATCTAAGTTGAGGGAAGGCAGAGGGCAGAAGGCAGAAGGCAGAAGTCGGAAGAGTAGAAGTAATAATTTCAAACTTTGAGTTTGTTTAAACTAGCAACTAAGATACTTTGCATTTCCTCAACTTCATTTAATAAAGGAGTGAAAAGATTTTTCTCTGCTAAATCTACCTCTTTAGCAATTATTAATTGCGTATCTAATTCTCTCAAAGAACCTAAAGCAATATGTAAAAACTGTATGTATTCTGGCTTTGAGCGCCTGCCATAGCCTTCTGCTATATTAGATGCTACAGATACAGAAGAACGTCGGATTTGACTGGTCAAACCATACAATTCGGACTGAGGAAATAGGCGTGTAAACTTATAACAATTAATGGACAGTTGAACTGCCCTTTGCCAAATGAACTGATTTCTATAGCTCATAACTAAGTTTGAAGTCAGAATTCAGAAGTCAAGAAAAAGTTTGAAGTACAAGAATGATATCCTTTAAGTTGCTAACAAAAATCGTCGCTCAAGTAAATCTATTTTGGCGCGACCATACATCTGTCGCTTTAACATTTTCAGCCGATTAATATGCCCTTCAACGGGGCCATTGCTAACTGACATAGTTACACCTGCCTTCACCGCGTCGTAGTCTTCACGCAATCGTTTAGCAAAGCGACGAAAAGCAGTCAGATTGCTCATTTCTGCTTGAGTGAGCCAAGGATCAAGCTGTTCAGGTTGCCGTTGGCGAACAATACAGGCAAAGCCTTGCGATAACTGAATAGCTTCGGCTAAATCTGGATGTTGTGCTGTTAGTAGTGCAAGCAATTCCTCCGAATCTGGCTGTTGCGACTCTGGTTTCCGCAGCACTAGCCATACAGCACGACGAGGCGTGAGACAAAGTTTCTTGGGTTGAGTGACTTTTGGTAAAGACTTAATCGAATACCGTTTTCTTGGCTTGATTTCTTGTACTGTACGGATACGACGTGTGTAACGAGCTACAGTGTCATAACTCCCTTTGTAACCCTGCTGTTGAATTTCCTTAAACAAAATTAAGCCTTCGTGACAACCTTCATTCCAGCGTTTTAGAATATATTCTTGATATGGAACTAAAATACTTCGACCTCGGCTTCTTCGCTGAGTTGGTTCAACAAAGGTGAGAGTACGTAGATAGCGAAATACACTTGTTACACCAATCCCAACTTGACGGGCTATAGCTTTTCCACTCCAACCCTGGTGATGTAAGTCCCAAACTTGCTGATGGATAGCAACTCGTCTGGCACGGCTTTGTTCTGCTAATAAGAGTGCCTGTTGTTCACGAGTTGGTCGTGGTACTCGCACAACTACAGTACCATCTGTTTGGGTTACTGATGAAAGACTGTATATTTCATCGACGGCTTTGAGAGCTTGATAATGTGTAGCGAAAACTTCGTTAAGTGTTTCAGCTAAGTTCTGTAATAAGTGAAAACGGTCTGCAACTTGAATGGCTTCTGGTGCGCCTTGACGAATACCACTTTCATAAGTTTTTGACCGATCTCGTGAGACGACTTTGACACCAGGGTGCGCTTTTAACCATTCTGCCAAGGTTTCAGCCAAGGCATCTTTTAGTAGAGCAATTGGTCGGCTGCGTTCGAGGTCAATTAGTGCTGTCCCGTAAGTTTTACACTTACGAAAGCAGAAGTCGTCTACCCCAAGAGTATGTGGCGTTACGATTGGTGGCAGTGGGATTGAGCGGACTAAGTTTAACAGTGTGTTGCGAGAAACTTTTATCCCCCATTGCTGTAATAGTCTTTCCCCTGCTGCACCACCATTAGCTAAACCAATCACACTCAATCGTTGAGCTAAACGTAGAGTTTTTCTCGCCCAAGGTGCGGTTACATTAGTCAGCCTTTCTGTAAAAATGCGTTGTTTACACAAACTATTAATGCAAAAAAACTTCCTTACCCGTAACTGTAAGGTAATGCTGTAATCAGCCCAGGGTAAGTCTGCTAATAAGCGTTCATAGCGACTATGAATTTTTTGAGTTGGTTGGTTACAAACTGGACAGTTAACTACTCTACTGATTGCGGAAACAATCAAATAAATCTTCGTTTTTATCTTGTCAAGTTGGCAATTCTCAAGTCTCAGATTGCTTGAATCTGGTAATAGGTGAGTTAGCACCGACATAGAACTTGTTGAGGCTTATACCTCAAATGTTTGAAGGAGTGAAGTTTGAAGTATCTTGATTATATCTTTCTTCCTTCTTCCTTCTGCCCTCTGCCTTCTGCCTTCCCTCAACTTAGATCACCAAAAGTTGCCAAGACCCATAATCCTGGTTTGTAAATGTCTTGATTGCAGGTTTAAGCGATTAGTATTGCAGGTCGCTACAAGTAGACCGTACAGTATCAGCAGCCAACATCGATGCTTTGGCAGAGATGGTGATGGATAAATATTTGAGCAGAAAATTAATATCTATTGGCAACGAAATTGTAAGGCTAGGCTATGAACAATCAAAGCCTTTAGTGGAAAAGTTGGATGCAGCAGAGCAGAAAATATTTTCTATCCGCCACCAAAGCCAACTTGATGATGAGCCAGAGATGCTGGGTGATATTAGTCTTCGGGTATTGGCTGAAATTCAGAAAATAACAGAAACAGGTGAATCCCCAGGTGTGCCAACCGGATTTCATGATTTGGATGCTATGCTCAGTGGCGGCTTTCAGCCTGGAGATTTAATTATTGTTGGTGGACGGCCATCAATGGGGAAATCTAGCTTCTGCCATCAAATAGCATTCAATATCGCCTTTACCTATCAATCCCCAACTATGATTTTTACCTTGGAAATGTCCAAAGAAAATGTCACTCAAAGACTCTTGGCTTCTGAATCATGGATTGACTCAGGATATTTAAGGTCGGGCAGAATCTCAGAAACTCAATGGCCAGTACTGGCAGACGTGGTAAAAAACTTTGGTGAAGTACCTCTGATGATGGATAGCCAATCTTGTCCGAGCGTTACCGAAATTCGCTCTAAAGTACGCAAAGCTATTGCAAAACGCGGACAGGTAAAATTGGTTGTTGTCGACTATTTGCAACTGATGGCCGATGGCAGTGATGCCTTATTAGTACAGAAAATTGGGGAAATTACTCGGCAACTAAAATTGTTAGCACGAGATTGTAATTTACCAATAATTTTACTTTCTCAATTAAGTCGAGGAGTTGAAACAAGAAACAATAAACGCCCAATTCTTTCTGATATGCGTGAATCAGGGCAGATTGAGCAGAACGCTGACATAGTATTAGGGCTTTACAGGGATGAGTATTACAGTCCTGACACCCCAGATAGAGGTATTGCAGAAGTCATCCTTTTGAAGCAGCGTAATGGCCCCACAGGAACCATTAAATTGCTTTTCGACCCGCAGTATACTAAGTTCAAAAATTTAGCTAGGCCCAATTACTAAATTTTTGAATTTAGCCAGACCCAAAGAGTTTTAGGTTTGCATCTCCGGGACTATATTGTGAGGAAAATGCTGAATTAACAATACTTTGAAGCCAAAACTTGTAGTAAGAAAATGATGCCCAAAATTATCACCACAAAAAATCCCGTGCCGGGATTTTTCAAACCAAGTGCGGCTATTGATATGTAGAAAACAACCTCACTGCAAGAGTTACGCAGCTATGTAGTGGTAAAAAACAGAGAGATTTTCCCACTACATAACGCTGGAATAACCGCAGGGCAAGGATTCCTATCCCAATTTTTTCACGCTTCTTGGATATCAGATGATGTGTGGACTTGTGATTTGAACCATATTTTGGTTCTTGGCTACTTTTACCCCCTATACTCCCGCAGAATTGACTATTGAACAACTGAATGGCATCGTCAAGCAGATGGTGGATAAGAAGATGTCGCAGACTCAAATTATTCAATCCCTCTGGGGAGTTGAAAAAAATGGTAAGGGCTGGAAGCAGGCTTACACCGAATATAAGGAACTGTTTCCATGAGCGATGCCTCACTGTCATAACCAGAAGCAGAACGTTGCATCACCGTTCTGCTTTTTTACTAGCTTTAATTGACAACTAAATTATCTAGAAAATCAATTACAAAATCCTCCTACAAAGATGTGATGCAGGAGGGAATTACTCAATAAATGGATAATGTAATATATATCACTAAGATATATATATTTTTTCTCCTATTGGGGGGTTGCCTAAAATTTTAAATTGTGTGTTGAAAATTAGATTTATTGCTCTGCCCAGTCATTGCCGTTTTTTAAAGATTTATGTAAATATCTAGACTTATTGATTCTGCGTAATAAAACAGACATTAAGTGTTACAAAATAGCTAGGTCTACTACTAATATTCCTATGAGTGCTGTTCTTGAATATATA